>NZ_JAJCVJ010000004.1 GCF_020567425.1 Salinirubrum litoreum
ACGAACGAAGGCCCGAAGCTCGACCACAAGCCACAGAACGCCATCGAGTGGTACGTCAAAATCCCGCACCACGACGACTACCACCTCTGGTTGCCCGCACAACCGAATCCCGAACAGCGGGAGTGGTTGGAAGCGTTGCACGCAGGAGACGCGAAGATGGGCGAATGTCGGTTGTTTCACCGTGACGGTGAGTGGTACTTCCACATCGTCGCCACACGAGACGTGGAGGAACGAGAAACCAGTTCGACGGAGACGCCGATTGGGGTAGACATCGGGGAAGCCTCTTTGTTAACGGTGTGTCACCGTGACGAGCGCGGCTCCCCGACTGCACCCAACCTCTGGAACACAGAAGGCAAGGCGATTCGACAACTCCGTGAAACGTACTTCACGGCGGCTCGACGCCTTCAGCAACGCGGAAGCGAACGAATCGCTGAGTCCTACGGCGATGAGTTGTGGCGACACATCGACCACATCCTCCACACGGTCACGTCGGAGGTCGTCGCCTACGCCGACCAATTCGAGAACCCCATTCTGGTTCTGGAAGACTTGACGCACATCCGTGAGAACATGGACTACGGCGCGTTCATGAACCGCCGCCTTCACGGATGGGGCTTTGCGAAGATGCACGCACAGATTCGCTACAAGGCGACTGAGAAGGGGATTCGTGTGGAGACGGTGAATCCTGCGTACACCTCGAAGACGTGTCACTGTTGCGGAGCACAGGGCTACCGTCCGACGCAGGCGACGTTCACGTGTTCTAACTCGAGGTGTTGGGTTTCGGAGTACCACGCAGACGTGAACGCCGCGCTCAACATCGCAGACCGCTACCTCAGCGGAGAGAGCCATTCAAGAGAACACACGAGTGGCGATGACTCGGCTGAGGACGGGGGGCATTTGACCGCCCCACAAGACAGCCAAGCCGATGCTGACACCCAGCAAGAGACGCTTGGAACGTATGCGTCTTGAAAGCTTAGGGCCGCGCTCGGCCTGAAATCCCATGGTGGGATTCCCGCGACTTTAGACGCGGGAGGAGGTCAATCGTAGAGTTCCCGGAGACGTGAGAGTTCCTCACTCCGGTTGACGAAGTCCGGCATAGCTGCTCCTTTCGCTCTCGACTAATAATACTTTCCATTATCGTACTTCAGAGTATGATACTTTAAAGTATTATCTTATACGCGGCCGCCGCTCTTCTGGACGAGCCAAGAACAGGGAGACAGTCCTGAGCCGAACTGAGCACCTGTTGACCCGCCTCTACGTCGCCAAACAGCGGGAACTGTTCGGCCTCCCTGCGTCGTCACACCTCTGGACGGTCGTCCCGCTTGAACGTCGCCTGTCACGAATCACGATGCCGCCCAAGTCCGGGATGGTGGTGAGTTCTCCCGAGTCTTCGTTCACCTACGAGCCCTATTCGTGGCGTGCCCGTTCAAGTCGCACCCGTCGCAGGTGCTTACAGCCGTTCTCAGGGTGGCGTTTCCGCCAGTCCGGACAGGTACACGCCTCCGCGCCCAGATGTACGAAGTAGGTGTTCCCACTCTCAGAGTACACTTCGTAGGCGAACCGGCCGCAAGACCGGAGCGTCATCTGCTCGGTCAACGCACGGTCGGTGCGTGGGTCCATCGGGTCGAGTCCGGTAGCCCGGACTGCATCTCTCGGTCGTCGCTGGTGTGGTGTCGTCGTCGACATGATCTCGCGGGAGTTCCCCCGCACCCCGGAGGGGGCGAAAAACAGCTGGTGTGTTCGGAGCATTGACGAAGTAAATCCGTCTCAATGGTGTTGCTGACGTCCACTGTTGGCGACCCCGATGGGTAGCTACTGCCCGCCAATCGAGGGAGTCCCCGACCAGAGGACTGATTACGTCTCTTAGCACACAATTACAGTAGATTACAATGCCCGTCGATTTCGAGAGTTACCATCCCAATGACCTTCCGAACGAAGGGACGAACGGGCGGCAGATCCTGGAATATCTCGCACAGCACCCCGAACTCGGCTTCACACCGAGCGAGCTTGCCGACGAACTCGGAATCCCTCGAGGAAGTGTTGGAACGACGCTGAGTCGACTCGAAGAGCGAGGACTCGTCCGACATAAAGGAGAGTACTGGGCGATCAACATCGAGGCGTACAACGCCCAAACAGCCAGCAAAGTTGGCCTTCGGGCAGTTGCTGAGCAGTTCGAGGGCGATCACTACGATATGAATCCCGACTGGGACGCTGGGCTCTCAGATGTCGATGCTGAAGCGAGTGACAACTGATGCTGAAGCGTGGCAGTGTCGTCGTCGCCGCGGACCCATACGGGAATACTTCTCGACGGCCGTACCTCATAGTGAGTGACGAGTCGCACCCGTTTGCAGGTGAACAGTACATCGCCGCCGGGATCAGTCGTTAGCCTTCCTGTCGATCTGTTCGATCAGTTCCCGCGCAGTCACAGCGATCACCTCACAGCGATCAGTGACCGAGACATTCTCGTCGTGTGTCCACGCAGAGAGATACCATCTTGACCCAACCGTATCCAGACCTGAGTGCCGTCCAACGATGGCTGCCGTCGCCTCTGCATCGAGTTCGAAGGCGGCTGCCTGCTGTGCGTCTACGGGAACCTCGGGGTGGAGTCGGGCGTGTGCGAGTTCGTGTAAGAACGTCCGAGCGAGATCCGCAGTATTCTCACGATTTCGGAGATCAATTCGCTCCTCTGTCGTCCCATAGGCACCCCATGCCGAGCCGTGCGGCCACTCCGACTCGTCAATGATCTGAACCGGGATGTCCCAGTCATCGGCGATCTGGTGGAGGGCTTCCACCAGCCAGTCCGCGTTACCGTGAGCCTCTCGCCGCAGTTCGGGCAGTTGCTCGCCCTCGGTCTGGGAGATATCGAACACCGCAACAGAGCGAAAGCCGACGACTTTCTGTGGCCACTCTTCAGTCGGGGCCTGCTCATCGCAGTCGCCGTGACCCTGGACTGAGTCATCACAGGTGGGACACACCCGCGCTCGAATGGGTGCACGGATCCAGATCGCCTGCTCGCCAGACTGGACCTGTCGATCGAGGTCTTGCCAGGCTCTGTAGCCGGCGACGTGAGTCGCCTCTGGGCACTGTCTTCGGATCAGAATCGAGTTGCGAAACGAGTAATCGTGAAACTGTGCCTGCACGTCGAGCCATTCGGCGAACTGCTCGCTTGCCGTTGCTTCCTCAACGTCCTGTTCGAGTTCCTCGATCCATCGGTTGATCGTCTCTCGCAGGAGGTCGTCTCTCCGTTCCCGATCTCGGCAGTGCTCCCGGAACTCGTCCGTGTCACTCGGGACACCGACCTGTTTCGCCGACTTCTCTGTTGGCATCTATTGCGCCTCCGCCCGCCGAGGCGCATAGAAAATCTAGGGTGCTCACTCAGAGCCGACGAGGTCACGCAAGTCGTAGTACCGCTTCCGTAACGTCACTACCGTCACACCTGCTGCGGCTGCAATATCCGACTGCGTGGCATTCTGCAGCCGCTCGGTACCCGCAAGGTACAACGCAGCACCCGCCACACCGGCTGGGTTCTTGCCCGTCGCGATGCCCGAATCCAGTGCGAGTGAGACGAGTTCTGACGCTCTGGACCGCACCACAGGAGAGGCATCCATCTCACCCAGCAGTCGCGACAGGTACAGGTGCGGACTCACTGGCTCGACCGCGAGACCGAGTTCGACGTTCAACACGCCGTAGCTGAACCGCACGTCGTGTTCGGTGACCGATGAACCAGCTGCGATCTCGTCGGTCGTTCGGAGGACGTGCTGGCGGCGACACGCAGCATACACCGCACCGGCGACCATCCCGTCGATGGTTCGGCCCTGCAGGAGGTTTTCGCGGTAGGCACGGCGGTACAGCACACTCGCCTCTTCGTGGACTGCCCTCGGGAGTTCGAGAGCGGAGACGAGCCGTGCCATCTCAGAGAGTGCCCGGAGCAGGTTCTGTTCGCGTTTCGAGGTCGTGACTGCTCGCCGGTCGTGCGTCCGCATCCGGGCGATCCGCCGCCGCTTACGTGAGGAGAGTGGATTACCGTGGGCGTCACCACGCCAGCCGATCTGACTCGACACGCCGCGGTCGAACATCGTCGGTGTCGTCGGTGCACCCACACGCGAACGAGTCCTCGTCTCTTCAGCGTCGAACGCACGCCACTCTGCACCCCGGTCAAGATAGTCTTCGGCGATGACGAGTCCGCACTGGGTACACGTCGTCTCGCCACGCAGGGTCGCCGGTGGGCTACCACACTCCGGGCAGTCGTCGCTCAGGTCGTCCGTCTCGCCGCATCGCTCAGGTGTCGGTAGTCTCGTGGTCATTGGTCTGCACGGGACCTCACGTGGGGAGCCCCGCACCCGCAGGGGGCGAACAAACAGGCGGACGGTGCGTCTCGCAGAACTCGAGATGAATACTCGTGACTGAAGCGCAACCGGGAGCGCTGGAATGACCACAGGGGGTGGACGAGGTGGATTTTTCAATCACCCACACAAGATGCCGAACAACGATGCCAGAGTCGGAGTCGATTACACCGTATCTCGAAGAGAACGGCCCGACCCCACGCTCGGAGTTACCCGTTCGCTTAGAGAGCTATCATCGAGAACAGGGTGTCTGGTTGTTCCGTCTCACTAGTGGTGTTGGCGACACTCAACCAGCAGGCGGCCAGAGCGTCAAAATCGCGTATCTTCCAGAGCACAAAAAGGAGGACGTCTGCCGCTGCTTCTTCGAGGCGAATCCTGAGTTCGTCGACGCACAGACGTACAGGTCCGCCAGCAGACAACTGTCGAATTACGGACGCGAGTGGATCGATGCCTGTCGTCCCGTCATCGCCGAGTTCTTCGAGTCGCCATCAGCGTCCGACGAGTCGGGGTTCGACACAGGAGAAACGGAAACCTGCTCGTTCTGTGGCGAACCTGTCCCTAAAGGTGGACTACCCGCACACCTCCAGGAGTGTTCAGAGCGGTAGGTGCTCACTCTGTCCGTCTGGGTGCGTCGCCACATCGCCCACCTGTGGATCGAACTCGATCACCTTCCACTCCCCAGCCAGTAACCGCACTTCGATCCCGTACCACTCACCATCGACACCAACCAGCGCCTCACCGTACCCACGCACTGGATCACCGGGCAGTGCTTCCTGGACGAATCGCATCTGCGCAGGATTCAGCCCGAACTCCTCTGCCCACTGTGCGTCCATCCCGTCTAGTCGATGGAACTGCTTCACCGCACACTGATCTAAGATCGCCTCCGCCTCGGGACGGTCGAAGAACTCATCGACGGTCTGCGTCACCAACCGAATCGACAGATCGTGGTGGCGATGATGCCGAAACACCGTCTCCAGAAAGGACAACGACGCTGCGTCCTTCAGAACGTATCGCGCTTCGTCGATCACGAACACGACTTCTCGGTCGGTCTCCTTCGCCAGCTCGTACACCTGCGAGATGAGCAGTTGCATCAGGAGGCCGGTGTCCTCGCCGATGGAGCCCTCCTGCTGGCCCAAGTCGAGATACAGCACCGACTCCTCACGCAGATCAAACGCGGTCGGCTCGCCGATGTTCGCGTACCGCTCGCCCTCGTCGAACACTCGCAGTTGGTAGACGAGCGTCTCGGCGTGTGTGACCAGCTGTTCTGCTTCTGCAGCAACTGCACGGGCGGTGAACGCCTCGGGGTCGTCGATCATGTCCGAGAGGACGTCGAGAAGGTCACGCAGGGTGGGACTCTCCGCACCGTGCGTCTCGATGTCTTCGGTGATGCCTGCCCGCTTGTACGTCTCGATCAGCGCGAGTTCGAGTGTCACACGACGCTCGCCGAGCGTCACACCCCGCTGGGCGAAGAAGTTCGTCAAGAAGGACAAGACGTCGTTCAGCTTCTCGGCGAACGGACTGGCGTCTGCACCCATCGTCCGCTGGACGCTCGCTGGGACCGCCCGAATGTCGAGCGGGTTCACACCGAGTGTCCCACCGACCGTCACGCGCTGGCCGCCCAGTGCCTCGGCGACGCTCGCCCAGTTTCCGAGCGGCTCCAAGATCACACCGAGGCGATCCTCGTCTGCCAATAGTGTCCGCAAGAAGGCCTGTTTCGCGGCCACAGATTTACCCGACCCGGGATCACCCACCCGGAACGTGGCATACCCGTTCGCCCGGGCGAACGGATCGACGACAACCGGCGTACCTGTCCGACTCTCCGTCCCGAGTTCGATTCCCTCGGATTCGAGCATCGTCGGCCGGTGCGGAGACGAGAGCAGTGCACCGACTGCTCCGCCGAGTGCGACGACCGACCGGTCCGCGACGTCCGGACCAACCGGTGCAGCCGACTGGACGGCGCGATCCTGTGCACAGATGGCCGTCTTCGCCGTCAACCCAGCAGGCTGTTCACGCAGCCGTTGGCGCACCCGTCGCACCGACTCCCTGAGTGTCTCTCTGTCGTCTGCCCGGACGGTGACGTAGATCGACTGGTGGAACACACGCGTCCCACCCTCGACTGCGGCGTACGTCTGGGCGGCCCGCTGACTCCGTTCTGCGAGATACCCACCGCGGACCGTCTCTTCGAGACGGGCGTCTGCTTCGAGGTCGTCCGCTTGCCGCTGGAGTTCTCGCCGAGCGCGTTCGTGATCGATCGGCTCCCAATTAATGGTGAGTGCGTACGACACGTCCGAGAGTTCGAACAGGCCCGACAGCGAACCGTCTTTCAGCAGATCTGGATAGCCCTCGATAGTGAGCGTCTGTGTCCACGTCTCGTCGAGCCGTGCTGTGCGCGTGCCCCACTCGATCCCTGCAGGCGCGATGTCGTCAGCGTGTGACTCGCCGAGTTCCGTGAGGTGCTCGTATTCGGCCTCTGCGGGCGTCCGGTCCTCGTCCGCCTCCACGGCCGCCCCGCCATCCCCCCGTGCGACAGCGCGAGCCGTGCGGCGTTCTATCGTCCCGTCTGGCGCAGCCGGTGTCTGAGCTGCTCGTGAGGCTCGACCGACCGCCGTGCGGGTTCGGACAGACCGGTCTGCAGGCTCACCACCCCAGAACTCGACACACAGTTCGTAGAGTTCGACAGTGGAGAGTCGACGGGCACGCCAGCCGGGGATGTGGCCGAACAGTTCGGTCTGGAGGGTCTCGACTCTCGCATCGAGTTTCTCTGCCATCCGCTCACGGCGTTCGAGCGGGGAGAGCGGTTCCCGGCCACGGAGGACCGTCCGGGCGAGCACACCGAGGAGTGGCACCCCTGCGAGTCGCTCTGCTGGTGTGCCCTCCTGTGCGTCTCGCTCGTACACCTCGACTGGTGAGACAGACACCCCGAGGAAGTACTGTGGGTGCGTACTCTGTGCGAGTGCATCCGATCGTTCCTGGCGATATTCGTCTGTGAGGACTCGTCGTGTTCGGGCTGCGGTGAACGCCCCACTCGACGTCCCCGGATCGGCCGACCCGACCACCGTCTCGACCGGGAACGGCCGCGTTCGGACGTGCAGTTTCAGTGGGAACTCCGCCTCGGCGTTCACGAACTCGGTGATCGTCGACTCTACACTCGCCCAGTCGGGGTGCAGCGCAAACCCCATCGGTGTGGGTTCGATCTCGACCATGGCCTCGAGTGTCCCGTCTGTGCGTTCGACCGCTGCGAGACCGGGCCACGCACGGCCGATGTTCGTCACCTCCTGTGTCGATTCTGCGGGAACGAAGGGGACACGGCCGGTCCCACGCTCGGGCTCGTCTGCGAGCGAGAGCTTCGGTCGGCGCAGGTAGTACCGACCGAGCGTCCTGACCCACGCACCGGCAGTGAGGTGCGGTGGTGCGGCGAAAACGAGGGCAATCGAGATGAACAGCCCGACGAGTACTGCAGGGATGACGAGTCCCCGTGCACCGAAGATGCTCACGAGGAACAGGCCGGCCACCGGCCCGACAGCCAGCACCTGTGCGTCACCACTGCGAAGCCCGAAGATGGGGACACGGCGCTCCGGTGTGAGCGTCGCCAGAGTCCGGCGAGTTGCGGCCGTCGCTTCTGGGTCCGAATCCGCCTGTGGTCGAGTCGTCCGAGTCACTACTGGACCCCCGGATCGTTCTCTGTTCTGCGGTACGCGGGGATGCCCTGCTGGCCGTGTGCATCCGTCACCGGTGGGTCACCACGGAATCGCTCACCGAGTCGGTTCCCCGCCGCGTAGCCCACACCTGCACGGGCACCGAACCGTCCTGCTGTCGCCGCCGCACCCGGCCCGGCGACACTGGCGAGGCCGACGACAGCACCGACTGTCGCCACACCTGCAGTGGTCGCTCCGATCACCTTCGCGGTGAGTGGCGAGGCGTCTTTGAACAGTCGCCACGTCACGAGCAGGCCGAGGACAGGCAGTGCGACCGCGACGAGCGTCTGGACGTACGCACTGACGAACAGCAGGTCGCCGAAGGCATCGGCCTGGACGAACAGGTCGAAGGCTTTGAACAGGAGTGCCAGTGGCAGTGGGAGCACGAGAAGCGGGACGAATCGTCGGGCGAGTCCGCGTGCGAGTGCCGACAGGACGGGCACGTTCGAGAAGCCGACCGCGAGGAGCAGGGGCATCCCCAGCAGGTAGACGTACAACAGGACGTATCGAATGATGAGCAACGCTTCGAGTGCCCACATGGCGACTCCGCCGATGATCGCCAGTCCGAGTGCGAGGATCCAGTTCGTGACCGTTACCTGTGCAAAACCGACGAGTGTGTCGCCTATTGTCCCGAGGCTCGGGAGCAGTGCCACAGTCAGTCCGTTCACGAGATAGCAGGCGAGTGCGGCGAGCCAGTACCACGTGACTACGAGGATACCACCCGTCCAGATCGACCGCTGTGCGGCACGGGCCCGGTAGGCCCCTGTCACGTCGACGATTCTGACGAGTTGGTGGAGATAGAACGTGATCACTAACAGGAGCAGTGAGTACTGCATGATTTCTCCGCCGATCAGTGTATCGTAGAGGACATTCCACTGACCGCCAGATGGTGGCGTGAAGATGTCTTCGACAGAGCCACCCGGAACCGGCGTACCGAACAGGAGCCCCCCTAACTCCCGGTAGCCTTCCTCAAGACCACTTCTGAAAGTGGTCGATACCATGTCGATGATATCGGTGAACCACTTCACCCCTAAATCGATAAGATCGACCACTCACCCCACCTCAATCGTAACATCACACTCATCCGCGTCCGTCGACGGACGGTAAAGAACAGGGAACTCAGTAGTGAGAGACTCAGCCCCTACGCTCGGAATCAGTGATACGATGGCTGTTCCACTGAACTCACTCTCACAGTCAATCGTCCTGCTTGCTGCTAACGAGAATGGAATTGTCGAGCTGAACAGTGTAATCGTTTCTCCAGATGCGATGAGAACAGGCTCTGTTTCGCCGAATATTCCTGTCGTGCGATCTGAAGCAGATTCGATTCTCGTGGTCGGGTACGGAACATCTCCGTTGAACAGCAACCTTCTGACGTATTCAGGCCCAGTCCCACGATTTTCTACGGAAACAAGGGATTCGATGTCTCGAACACTACCAAGTCCCTCTGGCATCCGTTCGGGCTGATTCCGGCCGACATCGAATTCCACGATTCGCAGGTCCGGCATGATCTCCAGTCGCGTCTCGGCGACCGTTGCACCGCCACTCGCCCCGACGATACGGAACTCCCCAGGCGTGTAGCGCTCATCCAGCCCGACATCGACGCGAGTCACACCGGCCGGGACGGGCCGCTCTGTCCAGAGGCGACCCTCCGGGTCGATCACGCTGACCGACTCGACAGTGTCTGGGAGGACCTCGATCTGGATGGTCTCCCCCTCCACGGTCGCAGCGATTTCATTCGACCCACTGCCACCACTACTCGATCCAGCAGGTGAAACACCCTCACCAGTACAGCCGGCAAGCGCGGCCATCCCGATCCCAGCAAGGACCGTCCGTCGTGAGTACGTCATGGCCACCTCCGGAGTATCAGGCCGGCTCGCCACGCCAGAAAGCCCACAGCGAGGAACGGCACGGCCTGTCCGAGCGTTACGGCAAAGGCGGTCAGCCACCCGCCGAGTTCGGTCAATGGGTGTGCCCGCACGGTCGCTGTCGAGGCCGTATACGCTGGGTCGTGTGTCAGCCACGAGCCCGGTTCGTAGCGTGCCTCGTAGACGCCTGCTTCCGGGACCTCCACGATCACCACGCCAGTATCGTTCGTCTGGACTGACTGCCCGGCGATCTCGATCGTTCCGTCACGATCCGGCCCCGTAATCCGGTCGTACCGTGGATCCTCGACACCCAGATCGAGACCGATCGGCGTGTTATCACTCGCGTCTGTGAGTTCGAGGCGAACACGAAGCGGCTCCTCAGCGTCCTCGAGGACGGTCGCTGACAGTTCACTCTCGCGGAGTTCACGCACCGCCGCCGTGCTCGTCACGCCACGAGCCTCGACACCCGAGACGATCCCGGTCGCAACCACGGCTTGTGTCTCCGCAGTCTCGTTCGACGTCCCCACGCCGATCCGTGTGGCCACGCCGTACGAGGCGGTGTACGGCTCCGTGACGACACCGACGTTCACGTTCGGGTCCATCGCCGATTCGGGTGAGGGCTGTTCGAGGCCCCACACCTGGACGATCTCCAACGTCGCGGGGTCGGTCACCCGCGGGCCAATCCGCGAGGGATACGCATGGACCGCGACAGGTCGCTCCTCAGGGAGAGTCACACGCGAGTCAGCACCATCTACACTCCGAACGGAGAGTTCGTCCCACGTCTGGTCGCGAGCCGTGTAGAAGCGCCAGACGCCCCGCACTTCGGGGTCGTCACTCCCTTCGACCGAGAGCCCCTGCCACGGGGCCGAGTAGAACGTCGCCACGCCCCGGTCGCCGTCCGGGTACGTGACCGTCGACGCCGAGACGTTCAACTGGTAGAGTTCAGCGTTGACGTCGTCTTGAACCGTCAGTGTCTCCGTCAGGAGATCACTATCGACCGTCTCCCACGAACAGACTGTCTCGTTGCCCCACGGCCAGCAGACGCCTCGCTCACGGTACCGCTGCACGGTGACCGTGATGTCCGCTTCGACCGCAAGCGTGACTGGACCGCCCACTTCGTCAGTCAGGTCATACACTAACGACGGTGTCTGCCCGGTCGTCTCGTCAAGCAGAATCTCCTCACCGTCTCGCACGGCGGTCAGCCGCACGGACTCGACGCCGTGGTCCCGAACACGGAACACACGACGAGTCGCGTTCAGTCCGGGGTCACCGCTATCTTCGGGTTCGTGAACCCGGTAGTCGACGAGCGCCCGGACGGTGCCGTTCGGGGCGATGTGCCGCACTGGTTCGCCATCGTCTGCATGAACCCACGTCGTGGGGTGGACGCCAAAGACCGACACGTGCGCGTCTTTCAGAAAGCGGTCGTTCGATAGTGTCGCATCTGCAGGTGCCACTGATTCTGTAGCACCGCCAGCCCGGACACGCTCGAACGCACCGGCAGACCAGTGGTGTGCCGTCTCCGGAGGCGTCGCGAAGGCGAAGTCGGAGAGTCGAGAAAGCGTCTCGGTGGCCGTCTCGTTCGTCACGTTCTCGAAGCTGAGTTGGTCGACGTCACCCGAGAAGAGCGTCGCCGTCTCGTTGCGAGTGAGTCCGTTCGTCGTGGGGTCGCCGACCTGTGCGGTCGCTCCAGTCTGGACCACCGAGTCGACGGGATCCACAGACTTCACCGCGACCGTCCCGAGTGGCAGACTCACGAGTAAGCCGAGACAGACGCCGAGGCTCACCGTTTGCATCGCGAAAATCCCCGTCATCGCTCAGAAGGGGATCAGATCGACGCAGTCTGCAAAGGGCAGACCGAGCGTTGGACCCATCACGGCAAGCAGGGGACCTGCGACGACTAACATTGCCGCGCTCCGGTAGACCGTCCGTTTGTGAGCGTCGACGGACTCGCGACGTGGCCCGGTGATGACGAGCATCTGCATCAGGGTATCAGCGAAATACATCACCACCGCGGCCATGATGCCGACGCCGACGATCAACAGGATCGCGCCTTCGACCAGCCCGGGAAGCGTGCCCGAGGTATCCTGACAGATAACGCTCTGTGCTGCTGCAGGCTGCGAGAAGAGCACTGATCCGATCGCGAGGAGACCGACTCCCCGCACCCAGCGGTGACCGGTAGTGCGCTCGTTTTGTTCTGTAGCGTTGCCACTGTCTGTGGTGGGGTCTTGTGGTTGCATATGGCTCGTCGCACCTTAACGCCCGATATCCAGAGTTCCGGGAGCTAACACGCGATTAAAGGCCGGAATGAGACATCGCATTAAATAGATTTCTGAAAATAGAATGGAGTAATTCATCCAGTAGATCCGTTCCATCACAGTAACAAACTGTAGGTAGTGTTATTCCGGAAAAGTATTCAAATATACTTGAGATTCACTGACCCCGGCACTTACTCGTCCCGGTTCGAACCTCACAGAAACAACAAAATATCCGAGAGTGGTGCTATTCCCAGTAGCGTCCCCGTCCGGGGAAGGTGACACCCGACCAGCCAGTCACCGCGAGCGACACACTTCCTTCGTACCAGTTCTTCGCGGCCGCCCGAATCCGCACGCGCTCTCCTTCTCGCACAGTGGGTTGGTTCGACCGTTTCCACGAGGTGACTTTCACCCGTCCCGTCTTGTCTTCTAACAGTCCGACCCACTGAATCGAGGGGTGTGATGGCGACCACAGCCGTTCGATCACGCCTTCCACACAGACCTCCCCTGCGTCCACCACGTCGAGTTCCCCGACAGGTACCACTCGTCCGGGCCGCTCGCGAAGCCGCTCTGCAACCGCCACGACCGCGCTCAGAAGACTCTGCCCCTCTGCAACGCGCTCGCCCAGTTCCCGTCCGATGGCTGCCCGACTCACGTCGTCGTACCGCCTGTGCAACCGCGCCGCCTCTCTGTTCACACCCGCTAACTCCTCGCGCTCCAACGTCTCTCGTGGATCGACGATCTCCGGATCTGCCCACGGGTCGACACTCGCTCTCCGCGCTGCAAATGCCTCGCGCCGCTTTTCGTTCGCTACTTCAGTCACGTACCGCGCCGCACCTTCCCGACCCGGTTCCTGGCTCCGATCCGTCCGTGCCCGCGTCCGCTCGACTTCCGCCTCCCGACCGCACATCCGCTCGAACGCCTCCTGCGTCTGTCCGAACAGCCGTCCATCGGCCAGCTCCCGCTCGTCCGAATAATCGATCTTCGCCTGGATCTCTTGAGACACGCTCGCCCGGAACTCCACCGAGACACGCTCGAACTCCCACGCATCGTCGGTCGTCTTCTCTCTCGTCGATACTGCTTTCTTGCCGCTCTTCGTACTACTCATTGGAGTCCTAACTCCGAAGGCACTCACTCGGTGCCTTTCCAACACGACGACTCTCCAGCCGTCGCTCTCTCACTCGACCCAACTACATCAACACGGACACCGCCGCTCGCGCCTTCGGCGCGCCCCTCTGGGGCGCGAGCGGCGGGCCTTCGTTCGACACACACAGCTACGCGCGGCCGCCCCGGCCAGTGGAGTGGCCAGCGGAGTGTGCCTGTCGCCGGTAGTTCCGTGCCACTGCACGGAACTCGACAGGCCAACCCGCTGGCACGCCGGGAGGGCGTGAACGCCACTGGCCGAACAGGGCGGGCGAGCGGAGCGTCCCGAGGCGTCACACAGATGCAAGGAGGAAGCCCACGGCTTTAGCCGTGGGAGGAATCTGACAAGGCTTGAAACAACCCATGAGCAACAGCACCCCGACTCCCCCACGCCATTCATAGAATTATATAACACTACTCCGTACGTGAAGTTGCAGATGGAGGTCAAACGAACCATTCCGGTCAAACTCTCGGTTCCAAAAGACCGACAGGAAGACCTCCATCAGACCATCGAGCAGTTCAACCACGCCAGCAACTACACCGTCCAGCACGGCAGAAACAACGACGGCTACCTCATTCTCAACAAGTCCACCATACACGACGAAGTGTACCACGACTTGCGAGACGAGACAGATCTCCCCGCAAACCTCTGCGTCCGCGCGTACTCGAAAGCCGTCGAAGCGATGAAGTCCACCGTCGCAGACTGGAAGAAGGGTACCAGCCGACCACTCCCTCAATTCAACGAACTGTCCGCTGTCTACGACAAACGGACGTTGACCATCAAGGATAGGTCGGCCACCATCTCGACTATCAACGGTCGGGTCGCCGTAGACTACGTTCTCGGTGACTACCAGAAGTCCTACCTCGATGATGACGACTACGAGAAACGGATGGGAACGCTCCACTACCGCGAGGACGAGGAAGCGTTCTACCTTCACATCGTCATCAAGAAAGAAGTCGAAGAACGCGACGGTGACAAGGTACTGGGCGTGGACTTGAACCTGAAAAACGTCGCCGTGACCAGTACGGGATCGTTCTACGATGGTGGCGAACTGTTGTGGGGGCAGAACCACTACTTCCGGGTGCGTCGAAGCCTTCAGCACAAAGGCACTCGCTCCGCCAAGCAGGTACTCCGGCGACTGTCGGGGCGAGAAACCCGCTTCGTGCTGAACCGCCTGCACACAATTTCTCGACGCATCGTGGAAGAGGCAGACACCAACGACTGTTCGTACATCGCTGTCGAGCGGCTAACCCACATCCGCGAGCGGATGGACAACGGGAACGACCAAGTGAGGCGTCAGATGCACAACTGGGCGTTCCGCGAACTCCAAGAGATGCTCGGTTACAAGGCCAGTGAGTACGGGATTCGCGTCGAGCAGATTCCGCCTGCGTTTACCAGTCAGACCTGCTCGAGGTGCGACCATCAGTCCAGCACGAATCGTAGCTCAGACGGCTGGTTCGAGTGCAACGGGTGTGGGTACTCGGTTGATGGTGACTACAACGCGGCGAAGAACATTGGTCTGAAACTGCTAACTTTACCGGAGGGCAAACGCCCCTCTGGGTTGGGCGACGGTCATCTCGCCCTCAAATCTGGGACGTTGAACGGGAACGGCGATTACACCGCCTACGACGCTTCGTCGTCAGACCGGGAGTCCACGGACAAGCCCACGACTTCAGTCGTGGGTCGATGACTGACTGATGGGTGAAGCGTGAACGATACAGCGGGTGTATGCAGCAAACGCGAGAAGTCCACGAGGATGGGCAGAAGTTCGTAATGTGGGAAAATTATTGTACTTGCCCACCGTAGATGGGAGTATGTCCGAAGCGACGCTGGACGCTCGCGGACGCCTCACGCTGCCGAAAGAGGTTCGAGAGCGGTACGGCGACCACTACCACATCGTCCAACTGCACGATGGTATCAAGCTGATTCCAATCGATGAGAATCCACTCGATGCTCTCCGTTCTGAGTTCGCGGACGTTGAGAAGACAGCGGAAGAGCTCCGCCAGGACGCACGTACCGCAGCACTGGACGAGGCGGGACGCTGAATGTACGCGGAGACAGACTTCCTGCTGGCACTCATCAAGGACGAAGACTGGCTCGGGGACGCCGCAGAGGCCGTCTATCGCGAGCATTCGGACGAGCTGTGGACGTCTCAGTTCACGCTCATCGAACTTCTCATGGTTGCATACCGAGAAGACCGAGATACGGAACGAGTCGTCACAAACGCGGCTGCCCTATTGGACGTTCGTGGTGACGTGGATACCGTCGTCGCAGCTGCAAGCTACGTCGAAGACCACGGATTCACTCCCTTCGATGCGCTCCACCTCGTCGAATCTGATGGCGACACGATCGTTTCGAGTGATGAGGCGTACGAATCGGTTGCTCCACGGCTCGACCTGAAGACAGTCCAAGACGAGTGACAGCCTTCCACCGGAGGTATCGTATACGTGCTTCCTCCTTGCAACTGTGTGATCCAGACAGCAGGTGTGCTGAGTAGCACACAAACCACTCGCTAGCTTCCTGTCGAACAGTACCGAGACCCTCTCTACACGACCGTCTCTCGTTTCTGGCGATTCCTGTGACAGAGCCCCTGACAGGTGCAGATACACCTATATCACTTTCATCCAGACCCACACGCTATCGTGTCAACAACCACCACGCCACGCTACCGGATCCGTCCGAGCACAGATCCGCTCGATCCACACACAGCAGCGAGTGGGATCACACGGCTTCACAGCGCTCTCCTGAACGCGGAGACGCCACTGGAGTGCCGATTGACGAGCGGTGCTGGCAAGGATGCAGAGATTTCCTATACGGTTTCTGCGGGCACAGATATCCCACTGGATCGACTCTTCGGCCGACTCCTTCCGACGCGATACGAGGTCACACCAGACGAACCGACAGAGACGGCCCTGCAACCAGCCGTCTCACACCGTCTCGTCGGCGGGTATCTCCAGGGAATGGGTGAGCGGTCACAGGACTGGCAGACAGCACTCACGCCGTATGCAGAGTTCACGAGTAACCGTGAGCGACGTGAGACGACACAGAATACAGTCACAGATCTCAGGGTTCCACTCTCTGATGTCTGTGAGGCACTCACGAGTTCGCCCTATCCTGCGATCGTCCAGCTACTGGTCACGCCGAAACCCGACTGGCGGCGGAGTGCAGAAGAGCGGATTACCCGCCTCATCGAACTGCGTGATACGCTTCCCCAGCGGGCGTTCGAGGCGACCATCGGTCCGTTCCTCGGTGACCCCTACGAAGAACTCCCTCAGTCAGATGCTCGTACGCCGTCGTATCGCCGTACCGAGAACGACGCATCCCAGAAAACACAGACACGGCGTGTCCATCCAGACATTCAAGAACGGATCGACGCCATCGAAGCGCGTGACACGCGGGTCTCCTTCGACGTCGAGTGCAGAGTCGTGGTGTTCCTCCCAGATGAAGAAGCGACCACAGACCCTGATGCCGATGGTGATGCCGATCCTCGAGCCGATTCCGACGACGAGGCGACACCAGAAGCGACACACTCACCAGACACCACAGACCCCGACGACGTAAACACAGACCCGGCCGCGGCGACCACAGCAGGCCTCGCACTCTGTGAAGAGGTGGTGAAGTCCTTCTCGCCTGTCGAGACGAAGTACACGTGGGTCGAGTGCAAACACGTCGGTGACGGCACAGACACGCCCGGGTCGAAGGCTGCCGGGACGAAACTCCTCCAGGCGATACACGAGCGGACACCGTACCCGTTCCGGCGATGGTTCCACCGCTTCATCCCTAGACTCGGGGCACGGCCCTACCGGTCGTTCGTCGTCGACCGGCGTGAACTCGGCTCGTTTCTCTTACTCGATGGTGATGCAGTTTCCCCCGCAGTCCATCGGGCACTGAACATCATCGACAGCGACCGGACTGCAGTGACCCTTCCGCCGGAACGTGTGTTAGAGCGCTATTGGACGGAGGGCTTCCCCCTCGGAACGTGTGACTCACAGCAGACCAGCAGGCACACAGAGCCGATCAGCGTGCCACCGGCACTGCAGCGAGAACACATGGCGATTCTGGGATCGACTGGCTCTGGGAAGACGACGTCTGGGGAGACGGGGATTCTCGCGAATCACGTCGCGACCGACGGTGCTGACATCGTCATCGCCCCGAAAGGCGATGGCTTCACGCGGCAACTGCTCATGCTCCACTACGCGAAACACGGCGACCTCGATAACGTCCTGTACTTCGACTGTGCAGAGGTCGTCCCCGCGATCGGCTTCTTCGACATTCGCTCGGATCTCGAAGCGGGCGTCACACGGGAGACGGCGATCAACGACCGGATCGCCCACTACCTCGAGATCGTCGACCTGCTGAACACAAAGGAGAACACGGAGCCAGCACAGTGGGCATCGACTATCATCCAGGCGCTCATCAAGACTGGCTTCGATCCGGTCCACGGCGCTGAAGCGTTCAGTCACCGCGAGATGCAGGCGCTGTTGCGACAACTCGAGTTAGACGCGCCACATCCACCGGTCTCGACGATGTGGGCGACAGACACGTATGCAGACCTCTACTCGCTCAAGCCCGAGATCTTCCAGGGTGTCAAAGACGGGGCGAAGACGCAGATACGCCAACCAATCGCGGATTCGCGTGTCGCACACATATTCAATCACGTGAGTGAGCCAGATGGGCCACACCTCGATCTGGATGCACTACTGAACCAGGACGTCCTCGTGATTCTGGATATGGGCCGGCTGAACGAGCAGTCGAGTCGTGACCTCACGACCGTCCTCCTCTCGATGCTGTGGGCAGCCCTCCAGCGACGCGTCGAGCGGAGTCGGTATCAAGAAGAGACACAGCCGCTCGTCAACATCTACATCGAAGAGGCGTCGTTTCTCGCAGATTCCAAACTCCTCGACCAACTCCTCTCGAAGGGCCGCAGCTTCGACTGTTCGCTCTTGCTGTCGATGCAGTTCGCGAGCCAGGCCAAAGGAAAGAGTTCCAAAACGCTCGATGAGATACTGTCGAACGTCAAGACGTTTCTCGTGGGGCCGATCGCGAAATCGGACGATATCGCGACTGTGCTCGAGACCGACGAGATGGAGCAAAAACAGATCGAGACCCGACTCGCGAGTCTCGAAAACGGTGGGTGGGTGCTCAAACTTCCCTCAGCGTTCGGACAGTCGCGTCCGCGACCGTTCTTCGTCGAGTCGCTCCCGCTCCCCGTTGGCCACCCGGAGGGAGACGCACCGCCCACCCCGGCGATGCGTGACCGCTTCGAGCAGGCGTTCGCTGCACTCGATGAACGCACACGCCGCACGGTTGGTGTCGAGATCGCCGAAGCAGAGCAGGCCACGGGACCGTCTCGATCGGCTCACGAGGCGCAGACGAGCGACTCGACCGAGACTGACGCGACCGAGACTGACGCCACAGACAGCGACTCCGAGGCAGCATCGCGGGCTGCCCCCATCGACAGCCTCCTGCCGTACACGAAGCGGCTCCCCACGTGTGTCACCTACGACAGGGACGCACACGCAGTCGTCTGCACGACGTGTTCGAATCGCTACGATCCGACTGACGAAGGCCTCTCCCGGGCGATCGACTGCTGTCACGCACTGGCGGAGGTCGATCCCGACGACGTCCCGATCACGACGGTCCACCTCAAGCGAAGTCCCGAGGAACTCGACGCGAGTGCGTGGTCACGCCAGCAGTTGCTCTTCTTGCAGGTCGTCTACAGCGCCTCTCAGTTCCGGTATGGGCCGCCAGGGTACGACCTCCTCACAGACTCGATGCTGCGCCTCCAGGAGTACGTCGGCATCGAACACGACGACGTCGAGGCACTCCTCGAGGCTGATCTCCTCAGACAGGACACCGATCATCCCCACCGCCTCTACACGGTCACCGCTGACGGTCGTCACGAGATCGGGGAAGGGCACAGACAGGGACTCGATTTCGGCGATGGCAAGGGCGACCTCGGTGAGTCCACCCAGCACATCCTCGGCGTCGAGGTTGCGAGGCGGTGGCTTGAACAGACGTACGTCGCAGACGCGGAGTCTGCTGTCACCAGTGTCGAGACCTACTATGAGATCGAGCAGGATCGCCTCGATCTCGTCGGACTCGACGACGAGAGTGTGATCAGGATCACCGTCGAGGTCGAACGGGTGAACAACGACCTCGCTGAAGCAGCTCCCTCGGATTACGACAAGATGGCCGCGTGTGACCCAGATGAGGCGATCTGGGTCGTCATGTCCACGCGTGACGCCTACCGGGTCGTCCACGCACTGAACCACCCCGCAGATGGTGAGCCTCGGATTACGAAGTCCTACGCGAAGACGACTCCGCCACAGAACTACTCTATCGACGCTCCGGGGATGTCTGCGGTGTTCCCACTCGAATCGCTCCGGAGAGAACTCACCGATGAATAGCTTCGATCTGTCGCTCTCAATGGACCGGTGTTGTCCGTGATTTCGATATGTTCCAACATCGTCAGCAAGGATGATCACGGTGTCTACGGGGACGAGAGCACCGTTGAACGATTCTCCGCTCGGTGAGCATCGTCTGAGCAGTCCGAAAGAAGCGGGGTGTATGCGGGTTCGATGGCGATGATTGGCCGAGGTGAGGCGGTGTTTGGGGCTCCCAGCGGTGGAGAGTGACTGAACGCGTATTACCCGAATTCGGACATCTGGGGGCGTATACCTCCTGAATGAGCGATCGGACGTTCGACGAACAGCTGTGACATATATTTCTGCTTTCTGGGAAATCGAGTAGCATGAAATCTTGAGCATCGGTTTCCGTCTATCGATCACATCTAGTGCTCATACAGGTATGAAGACTGGACGATCTGCGCGTGACCGAATATTGAGGACTGCTAGTACCCTGCGGAACGCCTGCTCACAACCGAATTAGATTCCTCACTACCTGCGGGTTCGGATTCTCTGTCTTCGTTTTCTTGATCAGCAGATTCTCTGTCTCACACACCGCTTCTTTCGGACTCCTCGGCCGATGATGGACTGCCGCTGATCGTTCAATACGGTCTCTCGAGGAGACTACGACGCGGATGACCGATATTCCGATGATGGGATTCTCCGACTTGGACGACACACCTGTCCGCAAGATGCACTCCATCAGGTGATACAGTATCTGGGGTCGCGAGTCAGGGCTCTGGAACGTGAATCACGTCCAGGAGGCGTACGACCCGGCATTTCTCGATCGGTTCGAGGTGGCAGTCGAGGAGGCGACCTCAGCGTGAATCACAAAGAGACTTCCTGGAAGCCCTCGGGACTGTGTCCCCGGACGCAGCAGCCGACGTATGTTCATGACGACTCGCACCGTTCCAATGGGACGACGTTCCTGATGCCGTTCTGGTTGGTCAGCCGTAGTTCGAACACCAGCGAAGGACACGCCGCCAGATTCGACCACTGCGTGGTCTGCTTCCAAACGGGAGGCCCCTCTCGATCGTCTTCAGTCGCTATCTGATAGGTGTCGTCGGCATACCCTGTGCTGGTGAACATTCGCCCTATACCCGGGTCGATATCCTCGCCGGCGAGCGATTCGACGATGTCACCAGCCTGGTTCGTGACAGTTACTGCGACTGTATGCATGATTTCGTCCTCGTTCGTGACAATCACCGTGAGTTCGCCGGTTCTGCCTTCCGAGCAATGCAGCCAGCCAGCGTCATGAGAGCCCCAGCTGCCGTGGTTCTAGCAACAGCGCCGAGGAAGCTGCGCCGGTTCACGGCTTTATCTCGCCCCCATCGGGTTGAGTGGGTGCATCGGCCAGTATCTCACCGTCAACACCCCTGATGTTACGATCAGTCCAGAGGAGCCACGTCCCGAGAATGGCGACCCCGAGGACGACGGCGATGTTGACGGGGACGAACACCGCCATCGCCTCGGCGGTGAGGAACGCCGGAAAGGAATTCTGGAGGAAGTGCCACCCGACCAGCGGCCACAGTGTCCCCAGTCTGAACGCGACCGCAGCGAGCCCAATCCCGGAGACACCGCTCAACACGCTGACAAGTAACACTTCACTCAGGGGTACCCCAACCACGAGCTGGGAAAGGTGGGAAGCGCCGAAGAGGAAACTCGCCGCGAGCGCCGCGGGAATTCGGCCCCGCGACTCGAAACTCCGGAGGACGACACCCCGGTACAGGAGTTCCTCTGAGACGGCCGCCCCGAGGGCGAACCCGACGACGACAAGTACAATCACACCGGCCGTCGAAAGGGGCTGTCCATCGAGGATGGTAAACTCCGGGACTGCGAATGGCGCCGGGGTGAGCGCGAGGGTCACTCCCACCGGGACGAGCAACAGTGCGGCCAACACGAGGAGATACCGGCGGCCGCCCGACGCTATCGGTGCAGTCAGCCGGACCTTCCGCCACCAGCCCAGCCAGGCAACCAGGCCGACGACGAGCGCGACGAACAGCCAGTTGAGGACGACACGGATACCGATGACCGAGAGGTCGGGGACAAGTGTCTCGACTATTGGTCGAGCGACCACGCCGAACACAAGCATCGCCGCTAGAATGCCGACGTACAACTGCACCGGGCGCGATTGGAAATATCTCAGTTGCATCCCTCGATCACGCTCCGAGAGCGGCGACCAGTGCCAGGCTGACGCTGATCGCGTTGATCAGGCTGTGGATCACGATGACCACGACGAGGTTCTGCGTCCGTTCGTAGATCGCACCGAGGATAACCGAGGCGACGGCGATGCTCACAAGGGCGAAGAAGACGCCCAGCGAGAGTAGGTCCGATCCGCCGATCCAGTAGCTCGGAACGTGGCCCAGCGCGAAGCCGATGGAGACGATGGCGATGGCCGGTACTGGCCCCATCTGTTCGCGGAGGCGACCCTGGACGATTCCCCGGAAGAAGTACTCCTCAATGGGGCCGACGATGAACAGTACGCCAAAGAGCGCAAATCCGTACACCAGAACGGGACGGTCGGAGGCTGCAGCGGTAAGGAAGTTCGTTGGTGGTACTGCATTAAGCACCTGCATCCCGATCCCGAGCAGGATTGCGGCGACAAACGAAATGGCGATACCCGCGACGATCCAACCGCTCTCGTGCAACGTCGGGAGCCATCGCGGCACGTGGACGGTAACCGGTCGGACGCGGTAGTACGTGACGCCAATCAGGCCGATCGTTATCGTTGCGAGGAGACCACCGCCGATGTACGTAACCGCGAGGTCGCCACCGTACCCGAACTGCGCCTGCACGAGTTTGAAGCCCTCGACGATGGCCAGCGGCGCAATCGCTGCGGCGAGTAGTAGCCCGAGAGCGACGAGAATCGCCCATCGCGGGCTATCGGTAGTTCGGGGCTGTACGTCCGGCTGATTGTAAGTTGAAGTCGACATGGTGAACACCGCAACGAAGCACGACGCGTCCGCTTTATTCGGGTCTATATACGGAAGGATAATCCCTGTAGATGCAGGCCGTATCAATCCGGGTTTTAAATACCCGGCTCTCGGTGACGATCGATCATTGACCGGAGGGTCACGACCGGATCAACACCCCCCGCCTGAACAGGACGATGAACACAGCGATCATGACGAGACCGAGAGCCGCCCCGAGAATCCCTTCGCCAGTGAGGAGTAAGACCTCGCCGGCAACGAACCCCTGTTCGTTCGCGTAGATGCTTCCCAGAACCCACGGATTGAGGATGTTCCAGACGAGGTGGAGAATGACAACGGGCAGGACACTCCCATTGGAGAGGAAGTAGCAGTACGCGAACGGGAACGAGACGGCGAACACGGCGACGGCTTGGACGACAGCAACGGTGACGGGGTCACCGACACCGGTCACTGCGGCCGCCCGGTAGAGGAATGCAGAGTGGAACAGTGCCCAGACGACCCCCACGGCTGCTGTCGCACCCACTCGTCCCCATTTTTCAGTCAGTGCAGGGAGCAGATAACCGCGCCACCCTAGCTCCTCGCCGTACATTCTGACGAGCTGTTCGAACAGGACTATCGCCAGGACGGCGAACCCGAACTGTTCGATGACCATGACCACGAAGTTCTGCGGGCCCGGCTGGTAGACGCCGAGGCCACTCGCGAGGGCGATGGCACCGACGATGCCGATAAACAGGACCGGGTAGAGGAACGCGAATCCGAGCGACGGGATGGTCGCACCGCGAATCGAGGACACAATCGCTCTGACAATAGACTGACCCTGGATCCGTCGGAGGGCGAGAACGACGACAGCGGGGGTGAGCATCAGCACAGTCGTCGTGTAACCTGGAATCGAATCGGTGACGGTCAGTAGTGCTACCGACCAGCTAACGACCAACGTAATCACCACGAATGCGCCGAGGTACACGTCCGGCGGCACCTCGAATTTGGGGGCGGCCTGTTCAACAGCCATCCGGGCCCCTCCAGCCAGTGCCATCATCACGTGGCGCGAATTCTAGTCCACCGAGCAATACAGGTCGTGAATCGAATTGACTCATAAGGGTCTGATACGGGTCAAAGTTCCAAGATTGCGCTCGCCGTACCTATCCGTGTTTTATGTACGTCTCGAGCTGGCCCTATCCGAGCAGTAAAAACCTGAACCGGGTCTATCAGGACAAGGTGGCTAACGAGTCGGGCATAGAATGGAGTATTCGACGGTGTTTCCAATTAGCCTGGGGGGACCCCATCACGGCAGATTGGATTCTACTTCTCGGGAGCAAGGCTCCCGTCGTGGCTAACGTCGATATTAGATTCGGCGTGTACGTCATCAACGCGGCTGTCGCCACGTATCGCAGCGTTTTCTTCGTCACTTCGGCCTCGAAGGGTGGGAACGAGCAGGTCGGGGTGTATCCGGAGACGCCCCTCGACGACGTAGACGTACGCAATGACCCCGACGAGTCCGACAACGCCTGCAACCACACCCAAGAATCCGGCCTCGAAACCAAAGGCCCCGCCAGTCCAACTGGTCGGTCCCGTCACTTCGAGGGCGAGGATCCGGGCTGGGAGATTGATGCCACTCACGGGCTGGCCGAACAGGACCCCCATCGAGATGTTCCAGCTGGCGTGGAACCCGATCGCGAGCCCGAGTCGACCAGTTAACACGTAGCTCGCCGCGACGGTAATCGCAATAACTGCGATCACGCCCACAGCGACGAGTGAGGCGCCGGCGTTCGCCAGGTGAACGATACCGAACACGACGCTGGAGATGATGACGGCAGCGACGACAGCCGGGACCGTCCCATAGTTCGCAAACCCTTCGGCAACGTTCTTCAGAATGACCCCACGAGCCACGAGTTCTTCGTAGAAGCCGACGACTGCAAAGAGGAGCACTGCACCGAGCAGTCCCAGAATGAATCCTTCCGACCCGGCGACGATTGTATCGACCACGACAGCCCACCCGGCGGCTAGCGCGACACCGACAGCGACAGTTTGCGCGATGAGGGCTAGCCCGCCACCAACCACGAGATCACGCCCCCATGCCGTTCGCTCTCGGAACCCGTAGTCAGTGAGCGATCGCTGATCGATATAGCGAGCAACTACGAGGGCTCCAATGACGGCCCCGAAACCGAGTCCAAGTGTGGTAAGCACAAGGTAGCCGAACGAGAGTGGTTGCACGACTGACACTGATACGAGGTCAGCGACAATCGTTCCGACGACAGCGAATGTCGTGATCACGAAGAACCCGATGAGGAGTCGCACCAATGCGCGTGGCCGCCGCTCGATACTGTTCCAAACGAGGCTTCGAATATTCATACGTAATGAATGTTTGGCAGAGAAAGAATGGCTCCGTCTTATCCATCAGGCTCTATTTATAGTCTGATCCACTCGAACTCCGCGCAACGGTGGGTAGAAATGCCAACTCTTCGCTTTCACCAAGTCCTTGAGAAGTCACGACCGCGGGCCCTGCCGATCCTTTCGGTCGGATCGTGTTGGAGCCGAATCCAGCGTCCCGATGCCGTGTTCTTCGAAGTTATTGAGTTAAGGCCCTAGTCACTTCTCTCGGTTGGCCAGTCAGAATAGAAACGCTGAGTGCCACCGCTACCTCAATCTTCTGCGGAGTTATCCTGGCTCGTCGGCAGAGCCACGCGTAGCGCATCGCCGATGAGCGTGTTCTGCGCTCGGCGAAGCCGGTCGGAGAGGGACTGGGGGGTGATATCGAGTTCTTCAGCGACGGCCACCATCGACGTCTCCCTCGGAAGATCGAAGAAACCCATCTGCCACGCTGTTACCAGCGCCTCCTGTTGTTTCGGGGTGAGCCCGAACTGGCTGCCCGTCTGGGCGTAGGACATCTCGTGGAGACGGACCAGGTCGAACGAGAACCCCCGATCGCGGAGATGGGATGTGAACTTGCCGATTAGTGCATGACCATCGAATCGAATCCGGAGAACCCACCCGTCCGCCGTACCCATAGCTTTCAGAATCGATGTCCCCTCATTCGTGTACTCTTGGACGAGGGCTTCGACCCGATCTCCCCATACCGCACGATACATCGTCCCCATCTCGGCGTCGAGAATCTGCTGGAGAGCATCGATCGACTCGTCCGAACTGGCGGCGGCCTCGAAGGCAGTGTTCGACACTCCCGAGACGATGAAGTACGGGGTCAAGGACTCCATTTCCGAAGCGACAACCCGGTCGATCTGGATGGCAGTCTCCGGCTCGGCCTCGAATGTCTCGGAGAGTGCGAGGGCTTGCGGAGGGACGCGGAACTCTCCAAAGATGCCCATCAAGTCACAGTTTTAACGTGAACTGAATAATTGTTTGGGAGCGGGTCCATAGTGGCGATTCGATTCGCTGATTGAACGGGTACAGAGGTCACGACGCCGTCTCGGGATTCAAAACCGGAAAGTAGCACAACTACCCGCAGTACTCAGCGAACACGATTCAAGAAGCTGAAACTGAATATCTCACACGGTCTCGAGGGCGTCGTAGATGTCCCGGTTCGCGTCTCGGTCACCCGCCACGACCCGTCGGACGAGCTCTCGACGGATGTCTTCCATCACGTCATCGAGCGGGGAGTCAGAGTCAGCTCGGTCCTCGGTTGCCGTACATGGATCGTCACTACGAATGCGGTTAATCCCTCGGATCCGCCGAGCCACCAGTTTGTAGCTCTATTAATATCTGGTGAACGACCCTTCTCGCATACGGAACAATGCGTTCCGTCTACGACCGTTCGTCTTCGTCTGTCTCCGCCTCATCACCCGACGGCGGCCGCTGTGAGAGCCGATCGAACCGACGCTGTGCGGCCTCCGCTCGTTCTTCGGTCAGTTCAGGATCGTAGACCCACTCAGTACACGCACCCTCCTCGACGGTTACGTGGAGAATCGCATCCGGCTCTCGGGCCTCCTCCGAATGGTGGGGCTCGGATCACGAAACCATACGCGAAGACGACTCCCCACAGAACGACTCGATCGATGCTCTGGAGGTGTCTGAGAGGTTCTCACGCGAATCGCTCCGAAAACAACCTCGAGAAGAATAGCTCTGGGCCGTCGGTCGCAGTGGACAGGGTATGCACGTGTTCTCGGATTTTCCATCACCGTCAGCGAGGGCGATCACGCTGTCTACGGAGACGGGGGCACGTTTGAAGGGTTCTCCGAGCGGTGAGCATCGCCTGGATCATCCGAAAGGGTGGGTGTACTCGGGGCTGACGGCGACGAGTGCCCGAGGTGAGCCGGTGCGTTTGGCTTCCCCTGGTGGAGAGTGAGTGATAGCGTATCATCCGAATTCTGGTATCTGGAGGCGTCTCGATGCGGATCGAGAGATCGACTGTTCGACGAAGGGACGCGATGTATACTGATGACTTCTGACAGATCGAGTAGCACGAAATCTCGAGCATCGGTTTCCGTCTATCGATTGCATCTGATGCTCACACCGGTCTGAAGACTGGAATCCCGGCGCGTACGGTATTATTGACAACTGCTAGTGCCCCCACGAGGCGCCTGCTCGTGGCCGAAGTAGATTCTTCTCTCCCTGCGCCCCGGATTCTCTCTTTCTTCTTTGCTCGAGCAGCAGATTCCCTCGTCACACACACCGCTTCTTTCGGACTCCTCGGACGATGATGGACTGCCGCTGATCGTTCAATACGGTCTCTCGAGGAGCCTACAACGCGGATGACTGGGATTTCGATGATGGGGCTCTGTTGAAACCCTCAAGTGCTGATAGGACCGGGGTGCGAGATACAGAGGGTGTATTCAGCACGTCGAATCCGTTTATTTCAGGCACGAATTTCAGAACTATCTGTTAGGAAGTTGGTGCAAGTCGGTCACGAATGAGGGGTACGTACGAGCCGATCGATACAGTCCGCGGATCGTTCGGATTCAGAGGGAGTACGGTGACACGGGTTTCCGAATCCGTGAATCGGTGTCACCCAGTTCCTCCTCAAACCAATTTGGATGAAAACTGTCGGAGTACTTGGGTGTACGCAACATTCGTTCAGTATGGGCGATACGCAGAAACAGGGTATGGGCGATACGCAGAATCGTCCGTTCAACGAGATGCTCGACGCGATCGGCCACATTCAGCGTCGCAAACTGCTTCTCGCGTTACTGACCCACAACCCACAGGACGACGAACCGGTCGCCATTGTCGAGAACGAATCGGCAGACGAGGAGTTCACACGGCTCGTGGGAATGCAACACGTTCATCTCCCGAAACTGGAGGATTACGGGTTCATCAGCTGGAATCGTGACGCCAACGAAGTCTCGAAAGGCCCGAACTTCGAGGAGATCCGCCCGCTGCTCGAACTGCTCCGCGGCCACGAGGACGACCTCCCCGACGGCTGGCTGTAGCACCCCACCTCGACCGAGACGCCACAGACTACCGGCTGAATCACGGCTCTGGGTGTGAAACCAACCAGCAACTGGTGCTGAATACAGCTTCTGTATCTATCGCTCTGAGCCACCACCAGATGACGACCGGTCAGTGACCGATACGCGCCCTGTATTCAGCACGGTTCTTGGAATCTATCACCGATTGAGGATTTCAACAGAGCCGATGATGGGACTCTCCGACTTGGACGGCACACCTGTCCGCAAGATGCACTCCATCAGGTGGTGCTGTATCCGGGGTCGCGAGACAGGGCTGTGGAACGTGAACCACGTCGATGAGACGTACGACCCGGCGTTTCTCGATCGGCTCCAGGCGGCTGCCCACGATGCGACGACGGTCTGAGAAGGCGAGTGAGTGGAGTTCATTCGGTAGTATCCAAGGGGGGAGTACCGCGAACACATCCTGATACCGAGAAACGATACACGAGTCACCGTCAGAGCCACCGTGGTATCATTTATCTCCCGTGGCGAAGTTGTGGGCCTCATGGCTCGGCTGGTCTTCCTGACCGTTCCGATCGGCAAACGGGACGCCGTCGTCGACGTCCTCGACGACGAAGAGATCGAGTACACGCTGACCGAAGAGTCGAGTGGCCGGGACTACTCCTGTGCTGTGCACTTTCCCCTGCCGACTGGTGCTGTCGAGCCAGTGTTGGACCGACTTCGAGACGCCGGAGTGAACGAGCAGGCCGTCACGGTGACAGTCGAGACGGAGTCGATCACCTCTCGTGAGTACGACCGACTCGAAGCGCGGTTCGCCGAGGACGCCGAGAGTCCCGAGCAGATCGCCAGAGACGAACTCCAGAGTGCTGCTGCGGACCTGGTTCCGGCGTCCATCCCCGTCTACGCCGGGATGACCATCGTGAGTGCGATCATCGCGACGGCGGGCTTACTACTGGACTCGGCTGCCGTCGTTGTCGGGTCGATGGTGATCGCACCGCTCATCGGGCCCGCGATGGCGACGAGCGTCGGGACGGTCTTCCGTGATCGCGATCTCTTCCGTGACGGTGTCAAACTGCAACTCATCGGCGCCGCCCTCACGATCGGCGGGGCAGCCGTCTTTGCGGTTCTCATCAGGGCCGGGAACCTCGTCCCCCCGGGATTGGACCTCCTGTCGATCGCACAGATTCGCGAGCGGTTCCGTCCGGACATCCTGTCACTCGTCGTCGCTCTCGGTTCCGGTGCTGCGGGCGTGATCAGTCTCGCGTCGGGCCTCTCTTCGGCACTGGTCGGCGTCATGATCGCCGTCGCACTCGTCCCGCCTGCAGCGACGGTCGGGATCGGTCTCGCCTGGGGCAACACCGCACTCGCCGTGGGCTCCGGCGTGTTACTCCTCGTCAACGTCCTGTCGATCAATCTCGCCGCGCTGGTCGTGCTCTGGTACATGGGCTATCGGCCCGAGAAGTGGTTCCACATCGAGCAGACCCGGAAGATGTTCCTCAAGCGTGTCGGTGTCCTGCTGGTGAGCATCCTGCTCCTCTCTGCGTTCCTCGGGAGCGTGACGTTCTCTTCGTATCAGACGTCCACCGTCGAACAGTCGATCCAGGACGACGTTCGGGAGATTCTCGACGCGCCGGCCTACTCGGAGTTCGTCCTCCTCGAGATCCAGTTCGAGTACGCCGACAATCTGCTCGCGCAGACTCCCTCCCGGGTCACCATCTTGATCGGGGCGCCGCGAGGGGAGGCACCACCGGCGTTGGGTGACGAGATCGACACCCGTGTCGATCGAATCGCCGGGCGAAACGTCGCCGTGCAGGTTCGGTATCTGCTCGTCCAGGAACCCGGATAACTGCGCTGAGAGTCCAGATTTATCTCGCCAGCGATCGACGGTCAAGGAGAGAGTCGTCATGTATCGACGTATGCTACTACCGACCGACGGGAGTGAGGTCTCGGCGACCGCTGCTGAAACAGCCGTGACGCTCGCCGCACAGTTCGACGCGGACCTCCACGTCGTTCACGTCCTCGAGGCCGACCGACCCGCGAGCGACACGGACGGGTCCACCAACCCCGCCCGGAGCGGCGAGCGGGCAGTGCAGGCGGCCGTCGACCTGGCTACCGCTGCCGGTGTCGAGACGACAGAGCGGATCATCGACCGGAGGGAGCCGATCCACGACGAGATCCTCTCGTATGCCGACAGACACGGTATCGACTGTATCGTGATGGGAACTCGGGGACGGAGTGGACTCGACATTCGCCGAGCAGTCCTCGGGAGCGTCACTGAACTGACCCTCCGTGAGTCTCCCGTCCCAGTCGTGACGGTCCACGAAGAGACCGTCGTCGACTCGGACATCAGTTCGATACTCGTTCCGACCGACGGGAGCGAGTGTGCACACACTGCTGTCGACCATGCCGGTGATTTGGCGCGAGCGGTCGACGCGACGTTACACATCGTCTACGTCGTCGAGGAGGGACAGGTGCTAGACGGCGACAGGGCTCGCAGACTGCGTGAGACCCTCGAAGAGATCGGCGAGACGGCACTGGAGGCCGCCCTCGGGCGAGTCCAGTCTTCGACCTACCTGTCGACCGCAACCGCGATACTGACCGGCCCTCCGTCTTTCGAGATCGTCAGATACGCAGCGGACCACGACGTCGACTGTATCGTCATGGGCACACACGGCCGGAAGGGAGTACGCCGGATCCTGCTCGGGAGCGTCACCGAACGTGTGGTTCGCCGTGCCGACGTCCCTGTGATATCCGTGAAGTGACCCCGGACGCCGAGAGCCGGTCCGTGCCGAAGCCGACTGCTGTCACAGTCCCCAGAAGAACGCGATCCCGGCAGTCGTCACGAGCGTCAGAATCAGCTGTAAGGGGGCGCCGACACGGGCGAAGTCGGTGAACTTGTATCCGCCCGGCCCGTAAACCATGAGGTTCGTCTGGTAGCCGACGGGCGTCAGTAGCGGGGTACTGGCAGCGAAGGTCACGGCCAGCGCGAACGCGAAGGGATTGGCCCCGAGTTGGCCGGCGACCTCGACCCCGATCGGGAGCAGCAAGACGACGCTGGCCGAGTTACTGATCATCTCCGTGATGATCGCGGTCCCCAAGTAGAACAGCCCCAGGACCGCGATCACGGGGAAGAGAACGCTGACGGACACGACGAGGTCGGCGATGAGGTCCGCTGTCCCGGAGGCCTCGACCGCGATGCCGAGCGGGATGACGCCTGCGACCATGAAGATCACTTCCCAGTCGATAGCCTCGTAGGCGTCTTCGGGCGTGAGGATGCCCGTGAAGAACATCGCCGCGACGCCGGTCAGCGCACTCACCATGAGCGTGAGGACGTCCAGTGCGGCGAGTCCGAGCGCACCGGCGAGGATGCCCAGCGCGACGGGGATCTTCGATCGGTCGAAGTCCTCCCACCGGTCCTCGCCGGCGATGGCGACGTTCACGTCTCTCGCGATGCGATCGAGTACCTGATCGGGGGCCTGGACGAGGATGACGTCGCCGGCCTGCAGGCGGACCTCCCGGAGACGCTGCCGGATCACCTCGTCGCCACGCCGGATCGCCAGCACCGTGACGTCGTAGTCGTTCTCGAAGTCTGTGAGGGCGCTGCGCCGGGTCGACCAGGCACCGGGCAGCAGGACGACCTCGGTCAGTTCGATCTCCTCGTCTGGGGTCTCCTCGGTCGTCTCTTCTGTCGTCTCGTCTGGAGCTTCCTCCTCGCCTTCGTCGGGGGTCTCCTCTGTCGTTTCACTGGCCGTCTCGCCGTCTGTGAGCGCACCGTCGTCCCCGGTCTCCGCGGCAGCGACCGCCCCCGCGCCGTGACGCGCTGGCGAGAACCCCGGCGGGAGGGCCGCGTCGTCGTCTGCGGCCGCCTCGATGACCTCCGGTAACAACTGGAGGTCCTCCTGTTCGAGAATCTCCTGGAGGGTCTCCTGGTCGGCCCTGACAGAGAGGACGTCGCCGGCCTCGATCCGTTCCGATGCGAGTCCGCGGGCGAGCGTCCGCGTGCCACGGACGATCTGAAACACGTCCAAGTCGAGGTCCTCCTCGCTCAGTTCCCTGACCCGCGACCCGACGAGCGAGGAGTCTTCCATGACGACGACGTCAGTGAGATAGTCGTTCATCCCGAACGCGTCGGTGGGCGAGTCTGCGGGTTCGATCCGTGCGGGCGTGAGGTACCGGCCGACGGTGAGCAGGTACACGATCCCCACGAGCAGGACGATCGCACCCAGTTGTGTGAACTCGAGCAGGGCGAACGGCTCCGCGTCGGGCCCGCCGACCTGGACCCACACCTCGCTCGCCAGGAGGTTCGTGATCGTCCCGACGACGGTGAGCATCCCGCCGAGCATCGAGGCGAACGAGAGCGGGATCAGCAGCTTCGAGGGCGACGTCTTCGTCTGGCGGGCGAGGTTCATGATCGCCGGGATCAACACGGCGACGACCGAGACGTTGCTGACGACCCCACCCGGCGGCCCGGAGAGCGTGACCGTGGCCAGCAACTGTCGGAACTCGTTGTCGCCGGCGAACGCGATCAGTTTCCGCGTGAGAATCTGAATGACGCCGGTTCGTCGGACACCTTCGCTCAGGACGAACATCGCTAGGACGGTGAGCGTGGCGGGGTTAGAGAAACCAGAGACCCCCTGTGCCGGTGACACGCCGGTCCACTCGCCGAGGAGGACGAGCGTGACCACGAGACCGACCGCAGTGGCGTCGATCGGAACCGGCTGGGTGACGAAGAGGACGAAGACGACCGCGATGATCGCCAACACGACGATCACGTCGAGTGACACAGGTAGTTGTACTGGCGGGAGCTGAAGCGGCCACCCGACCCCTGGAGCGAAGACTGAGAACGGACTCATCGATTCTTAGTCGCCCGACATTGTTCAGATGATTACATAGAATTTTGGGCTGTGCAGAGCCGGTCGACTGCCCGTTCGAGAGTAGAAGAGCCAGCGCACCGCCGAGGGACCCCCGTCGACGGGACGACCGGTGTGGAGACACGGTTCGAGGGCGAATCGGCGACGGGCCGGCGTCGACGGTTATCCGGTGTGCTTATTGAGTACAAGTTACCACTAACTGGTAATGTCACTCGTTAGCATACGAGCACGGTCTGCGACAGCGATCGATCGGCCCTCCGGGAGCCGTGACCCGCGATGAGTAGCCGGGTCGAGTCCTGGCCGGAACACAGCTTCTTCCCGGAGCGTCTCTACACGGCCGCCTGGGCACTCTCGCTGGTCGTCACGCTCGTCGGGACCGTCGGCGTCGGCCTCGGTCCGGAGACCCGACCGACCGGGTACGCACTCCTCGCGACGGGTGGCGGTGCCCTCGCGCTCTTCTCGCTGTCGGCGGAGATCCGCCGGACGGTCGGCCGAGAGGCGAGCAGCGGACTTCGCCTCGCTATCGTCGGCGTCGGTGGGCTCGCGTTCGTCAGTGGCGTCGCGTTCGCCGCGGGCGTGTTACCCGGGACCGCCGCCGCGCCGCTCACGGTCCGGTTGCTGATACTCGCGACCGCGTTCCAGGCGCTCCTCGTCAGCGTCGACATCCGCCCGGCCAGGCCCACGCTCCGTGCCCGCGTGGCGGTGTTGCTCATGAGCCACGGGGCGATCTTCGCCGGCTCGGTGCTCACGTTCCCGGGCGGGCCGACCGTCCCGCGAGCGGGACTGCTGCTGTACGCCGGTGGGTTCGGCGTCCTCCTGCTCAACGCGTTCTGGGCACGGACGCTCTCCTCGGGGACGGTCCCGCCCGAACCCGAGACGGATCGCCGCCGCTGGGAGGGGGTGCTCCTCGGTGCGATCGTCGTCGGGGTCCTCGGCGCGACCGCGATGGTCCTCACCACACAGACCGGGACGCTGGGGCTCCGCACGCCTCTCACCCAGTTGTTCGCGACGGTGACCGGTGCGGCGGCGGCCGTCGCACTCGCGACGCTCGGCGTGCCACAGTCCGCCCCGCTCGCACTCGGGTGGCTCGACAGCCCCGCCGTGACCGTGAGCCAGCACGTCTCGACGCTGTTCGTCGTCGTAAACGGCTTCGTACTCGGCATCTTCGTCGCGGCTCCGGGACTCCTCGGGCCGGTGTTCCGCGTCTTCCTCGCCGCCCTCCTCGTCGGCGTGGTGTTGAACTACGCGATGCTCCTGTACGCACGGCGTCGTGATCCGGATGCCGACCCCACAGACCCCACGACCGCACTCGCAGACGCAGGGGTCACGGTGGTCGTCACGGGCGCGAACGAGGTCGACGCCCTCTCCGCGTCGCTCCGCGAGAACGTGGCCGCACTCGATCCGTTGCCGTTCCTCCTCGTTCCGGCGGCCAGATCGTCGGACGGCACACAGGAGGTCATGCAGGCAGTCCGTGAGGACCACCCCGACCGGATCAGGGTCGTGGAGGGCACCGGCGGGTCGAAGGCCGGCGACCTGAACCAGGTGTGGGAGCACGTCGAGACACCGTACGTCCTGCTGCTCGACGCCGACGAGACGGTCGGCGCGTCGTTCGTCACCCGCGCCCTCCGCGTGCTGTCGGCCCGCCCGGACGTCGGCATCGTCCAGGGCCGGAAGTACGCCACCTACCCGGACGCCTCGCGACTGTCCCGATTCGTCAGCGCGGAGCGCCAGCACAGTACGTGGCTCGACCACCCCTTCGACGCCGACGTTCTCGCGGCGGCCCACTTCGCCGGGTCGGCCGCGGTCCTCCAGCGCGAGGTGCTTCCGGACGTGGACGGCTTCGCGTCCGACCTCCTCACCGAAGACATCGACCTGACGATCCGGCTGTACCTCCAGACCGACTGGGACGTGGTGTACGTCCCCGAGATGGGTGCCCGCGAACTGCTCCCGGGGTCGTGGACGTCGCTACTGCGACAGCGGGAACGCTGGGCCCGTGGCTGGGCACAGGTCGCCGGTCGCCACCTCGGCGACGTCGTCCGATCGTGGCGGGCACTCGGGCTCCGCCGCACCGCCGGACTGTCGTGGCTCCTGCTCCTCGCGGTGAGCGCACCGCTGTACGTCATCTTTCCCGCGCTCGTGGTCCCGACCGTCGCACTCGACGCCTCGCTCCAACTCTCCCTGCCGGTGGCTGCGGCGTTCGCCGTCTTCCTCCTCCCCGAGCGTGCCATCTCCTTCGCGTACGCGGTCTTCCGCGACCCGGACATCCCGGCGTCGACGTCGCTCCGGCGCATCGTCGAGACGGTCGCGGCGGCCTACCTGTGGATCGCGTTCGGGTGGCTAGTCCAACTGCACTCGCTGTACCTCCAGTTCGCCGGTGCCCCGCAGACGTGGACGGTGACCCGGAAGTCGCGGCCGCCGGTAGCGTCGCCGCCAGATGACGACTGAGTCGACCGCCGCCCTCCCGACGACACGAGGCGGAGACGATGCAGACGGCCTCAGTCGGACGACACCGGTTCCTCCTCGCGTCGTCGCGCCAAGATGACCCCGAGTGCGCCCTCGCGGTCGGTCCGACTGCGACCGTACAGCAGGTACCAGCCGACGCCGCCGACGATGATCCCGGCCGCGCCGAGAATCGGGAGCGTGCCCATCTGCGTGAGCAGGGCGAACCCACCGATCACGCCGGCGATCTGGAGATACGGGTAGGCCGGTGCCCGGAACGAGGGATCGTAGGAGTCGACCCCGCTCCTGCGGAAGACGATCAAGGCGACGTTGACGATGGCGAACACGAGAATCTGGAACGCGCTCGCCAGTTTCGCCAGTTCGACGACCGGGACGAACGCGATCAGCGCGGCGAGGAGGCCACCGGTCAGCAGGATGGCGTTCCGAGGCGTCTTGAACCGTCTGCTGACTCGTGCGAGGCGCTGGGGTGCCAACGAGTCACGGCTCATCGCCAGTGGAAACCGCGAGGACGCGAGCACGCCGGCGTTCGCCATGCTCGTCAGTGCCAACACCGCGACCAGCGAGACGGCGACGACGCCGAACCCTGCGAACAGTTGGCCCGCGCCGTCGGCCATCGGCGTCAGCGAGGGGCCGCCGTTCGGTCCGGTCGTGGACAGCGGTTCGGGGTCGTTGAGGCCGACGACCGCCGCGACGACCAGCGCGTACAGCACCAGCATGATCCCCATCGAGACGAGGATCCCGAGCGGCAGGTTGCGGTCGGGGTTCTGCACCTCCTCGGCGACGCTGGCGATCTTGGTCACCCCGGCGTACGAGACGAAGACGAACGCCGCCGCGGTGACGATGCCGTCCGGTCCCTCGCTGGCGAACGGCTGAAAGCGCGCAGACTCGACGGCGAAGCCCGCATTGAGGACGTACGCCGCCAGCGCGACGACGACCGCAGTGACGATGACCGCCTGTGCCTTCCCGCTCTGTTTCGTCCCGACGATGTTGAGCACGACGATGAGTACGGCGAGTCCGAGTGCGACGACCTTCACCAGTCCGCCCGACAGCGGCACGAGCAACAGGAGGTACGCGCCGAGCCCGACCAGCGCGAAGGAACTCTTGAAGACGAGCGAGAACCACGCACCGATTCCGGCGACGGTGCCGAACAGCGGCCCCATCGCGCGGTCGATGTAGAGGTACGTGCCGCCGGATTCCGGCATCGCGGTCGCCATCTCGGCTTTCGACAGCGCCGCCGGCAGGACCACGAGGCCGGCGAGGACGTACGCGACGATCACCGCCGGCCCGGCCTTCGTGAGACCCAGTGCGGGGAGAACGAAGATGCCGCTCCCGATCATCGCGCCCATGCTGATCGTGATCGTCGCGTACAGGCCCAGGTCGCGTTCCAGATCCTCGCTCATACGATCACGACTCCTCGACGTTCCGGACGACGAACGCCGGGTCGTCGGAGTCGGCAGTCACCTGCGCGGGGACACTCCCGAAGATGCGATCCACCAGCGAGGGCTCCGTCTCGCCCAGCACGATGAGGTCGTACGCGTCACCGAGGTCGACGATACTCCGACCAACGTCGCCGCCTTCGGCCAGTTGCTGGTCGACACGCTCGGGGGCGATGCCGGCGTCCGCGAGGTACTCGGCCGCGTCGGCGAGAATTTGCTCGCCCGGCAGGCGGTCGGAGTCGTCGCCGGCGTGAAACAGGGTGACGGTCGCGTCGGTCGCGGTCAGCAGTTCCACGACGAACGAGAGGATGCGGTCGAAGTTCGTCTCGCCTCTGAGCGGGACGAAGACGGTCTCGACGGCGGTCGCCTCGCCCGGCGTCAGAATCACGTCGCAGTCCTCCTCGATGGCGACGCGGTCGATCGTCTTCTCGCGGGCCTTGCCGAACACGAGCCGTGTCGTCACGGGGATACCGGCGTCCGCGAAGGGGCGGGCCAACGCGTCGACTTCCGCGCTGGCCTCGGCCTCGAACTGGTCGCGTGCCACCGACGGCGGCGTCTGTTCGGGCAGGCCGTAGTGGCCGAGGACGACGGCCTCTATCTCGGTCAACGTCTCGATCAACACCGACGGAAGCGGGTCGGCGTCTGGCAACTCGAACGGGACGAGCACTCTGTGGGTCGTGGTCATTGCTGATCGGCTCCTGAACCGTGGTCGGCTTCGCGTCGGACGGCTGACCGAACCGACTGCTGTGACAGCGCGATGCCACCGACGGCGGGCGCTGAAGACACCCACAGGTTGGGACTGCCTCACATGAACATTGGGGTGGGACGGGAGACCCCGTCTCCCCGCACTCGCCGAGATGCTCGAGCGGGCTCTGTGATGACTCGCGTCGTCGTCACGCTCGCTCCCGTCGTGGTCACCCTCGCTCCAGTCGTCGTCACGCTCGCTCCAGTCGTCGTCACGCTCGCTCCCGTCGCTCCTCTTCGGTGACGGCACCGACCGGGTGGCGGCCGGGTCGGTCCGGGACTGGTCGGCCGACGCCCACCGACCGACGAGGAGTGGGTCGCACCCGCTGTCGACGCTCGGCGACGCATCGACAGCAGATGTATCCCGTGTCGGGACCACTGTCACGGCATGACACCCTCCACGCCTCCGGACGACTCGCGCGTGGGAGACGCGAGTGCCTACCTCTCCCGGATCGCGGTCTCGCCCGCCGAGGTCGGCGACGCTGATCTCGACACGCTCGCGCGTCTCCAGCGTGCACACGTCACGTCGGTCCCCTTCGAGACGTTCTCGATCAACGGCGATCCGGTCTCGGGGCGGGCCGGCGGTGGCGTCTCGTTGTCGCCCACACGACTCTACGAGAAGGTCGTTGAGCAGGAACGCGGCGGGTTCTGTTTCGAGTTGAACGGCGCGTTCGGCTGGCTGTTGGACGCCCTCGGCTTCGAGGTGACGCGGCTGGCCGCCCGGATGGTCGGTGCCATCGAACTGCCGGCGAACCACCACCCACTGCTCGTCACGCTCGACAGGCCGTACCTCGTCGACGTCGGGATGGGACAGCCGATGCTCCGCGCGCCACTCCCGCTCACGCCGACAGAGTCGCCGCCGACCGACGAGGCCGGCGTCCAGTGGCGCGTCGTCGGGAGCGACCGGCCGGACGCCGAGTACCTCCTCCAGTACCGCACGGACGAGTCGTGGCAGGACCGGTACGTCTTCGACACGACGCCGCGATCGCTGTCGTACTTCGCCGCGACCTGTGAGTACCTCCAGTCGGCCCCGGAGTCCGGCTTCGTCGGCACCCCCTCGGTGACGATGGCGACCCCGGACGGGTCGGTGAAGCTCACGCCGGAGACGTTCTCCGAGACGCGCGGCGGCGAGACCGAGGAACGAGCGGTCACGGCGGAGGCGTATCACGACCTGCTCGCCGAGACGTTCGGGATCGTGTTCCCGGCCGACGAGACGGTCGACCTGTGAGCCGTCGCCAGATCGACCGGCCGGGAGACGTGGGGTGTACTCGTCGCTCGATTACGACATCGAGGTCCGCCCGAACGACTCCGAGGACGCCGTCCTGAGTCGCCCCGGCATCGACTTCGACGGCGCGACCGCCCACACAGTCCTCGCAACCGGGGCGCTGGCCGACGAGAGTCTGGACGCGATGATCGTGTCCGACTACGTCTGGGCCGACGACCGGATGCCCGCCGCGAGGTAAGCGGCGAGCGTCCGACCGATCGACGTATCGACGCCGACATTCGCGCTCACAGCGCGCCGTTCTGGGAGGCTGCAACGCCGATTTTCTGGCTGTATAAATAAAGGGCCGAACACCTACGGGCCGTTCTCAGCGGGATAGAATCGTCCCGACCCCCTACTTGACGGGGATTCTTACGACGGAGTGTGATGAGTGATCCCATCGGAGCACCTGGGACGGGCGTGTCGCGCCGTGAATTTCTCGCAGCCACCGGCACTGCCGGCGCTGGCGTCCTCGCTGGCTGTCAGGCACCGACGGATCAGGGGAGCGTGCAAGAGCAGTCCACCACCTCGGCCGCACGCCAGCAGAACCTCCCGACGACCAGTCCCCCGGAGGTCGTCAACGTCGACGAACAGGGCGGGTCGGTCACGCTGAAGACCCAACCGGCGTTCCACGAGGTACACCCGCTGGAGACGATGGGTGGCCCGGTCGAACTCCCGCGCGTGTGGGCCTTCCAGGCCGACGACCGGGATCCGAGCGTCCCCGGGCCGATCATCCGGACCACCGAGGGCGAGGACATGGAGGTCACGCTGGACAACACCGAGGGGATGCGCGCACACACCGTCCACTTCCACGGCGTCCAGAAGGCGTGGAAAGACGACGGCGTCCCCACGACGACCGGGATCACGGTCGACCCTGGCGAGAAGCACACCTACTCCATCCCCGCGAACGTACCGGGGACGCACGTCTACCACTGTCACTTCCAGACGCACCGCCACATCGACATGGGGATGTACGGCATCTTCCGCGTCGATCCGAAGGGGTACGAACCGGCCGACAAGGAGTACTTCATGACGATGAAGGACTGGGACTCCCGGCTCAACCGCATGATGGCCGGCGAGGACGCCTCCTACAGTCCCCGGACCCGGAAGCCGGACGTGTTCACCATCAACGGGAAGTCCGCGCCTCGGACGCTCCACCCCGAGAAAGGGTCGCCGCTGATCGTCGAGCAGGGCGACACGGTGCGGGTCCACTGGGTCAACGGCGGCTACATGAACCACCCACTGCACATCCACAACCACCGCTTCCAGCGTGTCGAGAAGGACGGCGGCGTGATCCCCGAGTCCGCCCGGTACGACATGGACATCTGTGACCTCGCGCCCGCAGAACGCCACACGATCGAGTTCACCGCCGATTCACAACCTGGCATCTACCTGATGCACTGTCACAAGGTGAACCACGTGATGAACGGGAGCTTCTACCCCGGCGGGATGCTCTCGGGCATCGTCTACAAGCAGGTGATGGACACCGACATCTTCGCACAGTTGATGGAGTACGCGGGGTACGAGGTCTGACGACGCACACGAGCCACAACTATGTCATCACCACACACCGACCCGACACTCACGCGGCGGACGCTACTGCGCGGTGCCACCGGTGCGACGGCCGCGAGTCTCGCCGCGACCGCCGCGACGCCAGTCGCCGGACAGGAGGACAGTGAACCGAACTACGGCGGCTGGTTCGACACCGTGTCGAACTACGACGGCACCGTCGACAAGCGCGGCCAGTCCGAGGTCACGATCACGGTCGGCGCGGAGGGGAACAACGGGAACTACGCCTTCGGGCCGGCCGCAGTCAGGGTCGACCCCGGTACCACGGTCGTCTGGGAGTGGTCCGGGAAGGGCAACGCGCACAACGTCGTCGCCGAGGACGGCTCCTTCGAGAGCGAACTGAGCACCGAGGCCGGCCACACCTACGAGCAGACGTTCGAGGAGACGGGCCTCGTCAAGTACGCCTGCCTCCCGCACAAGGCGATGGGGATGAAGGGCGCAGTCGTCGTCGGTGACCCCGGCCAGATCGGTGGGAGCGGCGGCGGTCAGTCCGAGCAGTCGACCGGACCGGAGTACGGCGGCTGGTTCGAGAACGTCGGCAACTTCGACGGGACGGCCGACAGGACCGGCGAGTCGGAGATCACGATCACGGTCGGCGCGGAGGGGAACAACGGCACCTACGCGTTCGACCCGCCGGCGGTCCGCGTCGATCCGGGGACGACGGTCGTCTGGGAGTGGTCCGGGAAGGGCAACGCGCACAACGTCGTCGCCGAGGACGGCTCCTTCGAGAGCGAGTTGACCACCGACGCGGGCCACACCTTCGAGCAGACGTTCGAGGCGACGGGTGTCTACAAGTACGCCTGCGTCCCTCACGAGATGATGGGGATGAAGGGCGTAGTCGTGGTCGGTGGACGCGGCTCCGGGGGCGGCGCCGGCGAGTCGTCCGGCTACGACTTCGAGGACCTGTTCGCGCTCGGCAGTGGCCTCGGACTCGTCGGTGCGCTGTTCGCCACGTTCGCGCTCGGCTCTCGAAACAGTGTCGGCGGTCCCGAGGACCACTCGTAGCCCGATCCGACCGGGTCGTTCACGTCGACGACCCCCCAGCCCCGACGATGCAACGACGGTTCGTCACTCGGCCCGTTCACCTCGTTACTCGGCCCGTTCGCCGGGAGTCGCACGCTCGGGCGGGCAGAAATTCTATCGTTTCGTCGAGTACGCGAACGGACGGGTGGTGTCGAGCAGATTCCTCCGATCGTCTGTGGAGAGACCAGTTTCTCGACGGGAGCGGTTCACCTGCCGGGTGCAGACACGGTAGTTCGGCACGAACGGAACGCGAAGACGGATCCCCTCGGCAGTCGAGCATAAACGTACCAGCTATCAAAGTAGTATGTATTTCTTGGATTACTCTCGGGCAGAGCGACTCGCTGAACTGACCGTCCAGAATTGATCTGGATCGCCAAACCTATTTTGTTCGCAGACAGAGGCCTTCTCTGTCGTCTACGCCGACCGACCGTCGTCTCGATGTCACGCCGTTCGAGTAATTTCGATAGAATAGAAGCAAACCAGATTTCGACTCGTAACTCGTACTATATTGACCGAGATACGCATTGTATCGTCTGGAAATAGTGGCATAGCCGTCACTCTATCGAGAAATTGTGTTCGACTATTGGGCCGTCTCCGGAAAACTAATTTTTTTGGTATATATTGAGTAGTATCAGATATCAGTTATATAAGACAGTCTCATATCGGGCGAGTGCGCTCGGGAGGGAGACGACATCGTCGGAGGGTGTCCTCGGCCGGGAATAACAAATGTACCCTTGTTATTCTACTGTGACGTGCCGCACTGGGAAGATTTATTAAATACTCGGGGCAGGATCCACGTATGTCGACGCCAGACCACGTGAACGACTCCGTAGAGTTCGCCGTCGAGAACATCGGGGGCATCGACGAGACCGAACTCACACTGCAACCGGGGGTCACGGTTCTCTCGGGCGAGAACGCGACGAACAGGACGTCGTTCCTCCAGTCGGTCATGGCCGCGATGGGAAGCCAGAACGCGACGCTGAAAGGCGACGCCGAGGAGGGATCCGTTCGGTTGCACACGGACGGTGAGACGTACGAGCGAACCCTCTCCCGTACCGGTGGGGACGTCCGGTTCTCCGGTGAGAGCTATCTGGAAGACCCCGACGTGGCTGATCTCTTCGCGTTCTTGCTCGAGTACAACGAGGCCAGGCGGTCGGTGGCCCGGGGCGACGACCTCCGTGACGTCATCATGCGGCCCGTCGACACAGACGCCATCGAGGCGGAGATCAACCGCCTCGAAGCCGAGAAGGCGGAGATCACCGACGAACTGGAACGGATCGAGTCCCGGAAGCGGGACCTCCCGGACCTCGAGCGACGACGGAACTCGCTCCGCGAGAAGATCGAAGCCGAGCGAGCGGCCCTCGCCGAGAAGGAAGCCGAGATCGACGAGAGTGGTCACGACGTTCGAGAGAGTCGTCGTGAACAGGAGAAACTCGAGTCGCACCTCGACGACTTACGGGAGACGCGCTCGGATCTCGAGTCGCTTCGACGTCAGATCGACGCCCGCGAGAAGAGTCTACGCTCGTTGAAACAGGAACGAAGCGACCTCACGGAGGAACTCGAAGACCTTCCCGAGACGGAGCCGGGAGCAGTAGAGCACCTCGAAGACGAGATCGCGCGCCTGCGAACCCGCAGACAGACTCTGAACAACGACATCTCCGACCTGCAGCGCCTCGTGCAGTACAACGAGGAACGGTTGGAGTCCGGCGACTACAACGTGTTGGACGAGACGGACGCGGAGGGGCCCGATGCCGACGGATCGGTCACCGACCAGTTGCTCGACGACGAGCAGTCCGTCGTCTGCTGGACCTGTGGCTCGACGGTCGAGCGCGACCAGATCACCGATACCGTCGACCGACTCACGTCGCTCCGCGAAGAGAAACTGGCCGAACTCTCGGAGGTGAAAACAGACCTTGAGTCACTCAAGAGCGACAAGCGGGAGGCGGAGGACCGACGGCGACGGCGACGAGAGATCGAGAACAGACTCGACGAGGTGGCCGAGGAACTCGACCAGCGGACGGAGCAACTCGAGCATCTCAGAGAGCGTCGTGCGGAGCGCACCCAGGACGTCGAGCGCCTCGAATCTGCCGTCGAGGAACTCGAGTCGGACGACTTCGAGGAGATTCTCGACCTCCACCGCGAGGCCAACCAACTCGAGTTCGAGGTCGACCGACTCGAGTCGACCCTCGACGACGTGACCGACGAGATCAGCGAGATAGAGGCCTCGATCGAACGCGCCGAGGAACTCCGGGCAGACCGGGAGGCGGTTGTCGAGACGCTCGAGGACAAGCGGACCAAGGTCGCCCAGATAGAGAACGAGGCCGTCGAGGCCTTCAACGAGCACATGGCGGCCGTTCTGGACATCCTTGGCTACGACAACCTCGATCGCGTGTGGATCGAGCGCGTCGAGCAGCAGGTTCGTGAGGGCCGTCGGACGGTCGAGAAGGCGGGCTTCGAACTCCACATCGTCCGATCCACGGAGAACGGCGCAGCCTACCGGGACACCGTCGATCACCTCTCGGAGAGCGAACGGGAGGTGGTCGGCCTCGTCTTCGCGCTGGCGGGCTATCTCGTCCACGACCTCCACGAGACGGTCCCGTTCATGCTCCTCGACTCCCTGGAGGCCATCGACTCCGACCGCATCGCGGCACTGGTCGACTACTTCGCCGACACCACAGAGTTCCTCGTCATCGCGCTGCTGGACGAAGACGCACAGGCGCTCGACGAGGAGTACGACCACGTGACGGCCATCTGAGCCCGGTAGGCTTTTTTCCCCGAGATCCGAACCTTCGGGTGACCGATGACCACGCCGACAGACGACCGACCTCGGAGCAAGGTGGCCAGACTCATCGAGGAGTACGGTCTCGACGGACTCGGAGCGGAACTGGAGGCACGGTGGACGGACGACGGCGACGACCGCCTGAGTCTCCGGGACCTCGCAGACTACTTCAACCGGCGACTCCTCGATGCCGCGCTCCGTGACACGGGACGGGCCACCCTCGACACCGACGTAGCCTCCGCGTATCGGACGCTCACCGACGACGACGTCGGCCGGGGGGTCCGGACGGACACGCGGACCGCACTCGCCGAGGAGGGAGTCGACGTCGACGCCCTCGAACGGGACTTCGTCACCTATCAGGCGATTCGAACCTACCTGACGGAGTGGCGCGACGCGGCGTACGAACACCCCTCCGACGAGACGAAGCGAGCCAACGACCGGGAGAGCATCCAGCGCCTGCTCACGCGCACGCTGTCGGTGACGGAAGACCGTCTGGCGAAGTTGCGTGACACCGATCGAATCGCCGCCGAGGAGTTCGAGGTGTTCGTCGACGCGCAGGTACTCTGTCAGCAGTGTGGGACCCAGTACGCCGTCGCCGAGTTCATCGACAACCGTGGGTGTGACTGCCTGCAGACCGAGCACCCGTCGGACTGACCGAATCTGGTGGATCGGCGTGGACGGTGTGGTCGGCGTGGTCGGCGTGATCGGCGTGGTCGGCGTCTGGATCGCGGCTCGGTAGTCACCTCCCACCACGGCTCCGTGGTCACCTGTCGTCACGACTCGGTGGTCATCTGCCGTCACGACTCGGTGGTCACCTGCCGTCACGACTCCGTCGGTCCGGTGTCGTCAGTGGTCCCCCTCACGACACAGTACCCAGGAGTATGTTCCGTTTTATGTGAAACTCGGCCGGAACTGTTCCGTCAGACGGGATAGAGGCGTGCTCTCTCGACGACGCGAACGCGGTCGCCCGACGCGGGGGTCACAAGAGTAATACGAGCCACAGCCAATGTTCAGCCAATGACACGCTCCTTCGTTTCGGCTCCTCGGTACGTCCAGGGCGTCGGAGTCCTGAGCGAACTCGGCTCTCACGTGGAAGGGGTGGGTACCACCGCGCTGGTGATCACCGACGACGTCGTCCACGACGTCGTCGTCGACGGGATCGACGGGCCGTTCTCGGGGGGCGCGGCGACGTATCACGCCGTACGGTTCGGCGGTGAGTGTACCGACGCCGAGATAACTCGGCTCTCGGCGATCGCTCGAGACCGGGACGCAGACGTGATCGTGGGGGCGGGCGGGGGGAAGGCGATCGACGTCGCGAAGGCCGTCCGCGGACGGGTCGGCGGTGCGCTCGTCTCTCTGCCCACGATCGCCTCGACGGACGCGCCGACGAGCGGTATCTCGGTCGTGTACTCGGAGGACGGTCGACTCGACGGCGGGATCGTCCACGACCGCCGCCCGGATCTGGTCCTCGTCGACACGGGAGTCGTGGCGCGAGCACCGACTCGATGGTTCGTCTCCGGTGTCGGTGACGCACTCGCCACGCGGTTCGAGGCAACCGCGACGGTGGAGAGTGGCGGGGAGACGGTCGCGGGGGGACAGCCGACACGGGCGGGGGTCGCACTCGCGAGACAGTGTTACGAGGTCCTCCGCTCGTCCGCGCCCGCGGCGGTGACGGCGGTGAACGACGGAACCGTCACGGACGCCGTCGAGGAGACGACGGAGGCCATCGTCCTCCTCTCCGGGCTGGGCTTCGAGAACGGTGGACTCGCCGCCGCACACGCGGTTCACGACGGGATCGTGTCCGCGGTCGAGACCGACGCGACACACGGGGAGAAGGTCTGCTTCGGCTTGCTCACGCAACTCGTCCTCGAGGGTCGAGAGACGTCGACTGTTCGTGAGGTCGCCCGGTTCGCCAGCGACCTCGGGCTCCCGGTGACGCTCGACGCGATCGGCGTCCCCACCGACCGCGTCGACGCCGTCGCCGAGGCCGCGTGCAGTAGTCGCACGTCGATGGGCAACCAACCGGGGAACCCGACGCCAGCGGACGTCGAATCGGCGTTGCTGGGTGCAGACGACGTCGGCCACTCGCTGTAGGCGAGTCCCGACTCGTCGGCGTTCGACACTGCTTTTCGTGACAGTCGTTCCAGCGACGAGAATATACGAGAGACTGTTCTAGAAGACAGAACGAATCTGTCTGTGTTTCTCTCGCCAGAACGTTTATGTACCACTGTTCTGTTTCGAGCGTATGGCCGAGGATCACGACGACGACGACGACCGGCACACCGTGCAGACGGCACAGACGACCTTCCGCGTCCTCGACGCGGTACGGGCGCGCGAACAGGCCGGTGTCACGGAACTCGCGGCGGCACTGGACATGTCGAAGAGTGCCGTCCACCGACATCTCGCGACGCTCGTCGCGGAGGACCGCGTCGAGAAGCACGACGGCGAGTACCGGCGCGCGCTCCGCGAGACGGCGGGTGCAGACGTCGTCTTCGAGATCGTCGAAGTGCTGAAGGAACTCGGACGGGCGACGCCTGCAGAGGTCGCCACGGCCGTCGACAGGTCGGAGCGCACCGTCTCGCACTACCTCTCGTGGCTCGAAACGAAGCAGTACGTCACCCGACAGGGCGAGACGTACCAGAACGGACTGCGATTCCTCGACATCGGCGAGCGTGTGAAACACGGCACGGGGATCTTCGACATCGCGGTCGAACAGGTCGACGCCCTCGCCGAGGAGAGCGGCGAACTCGCGCTGTTGAGCGTTCTGGAACACGGACAGAACGTCCTCCTGTACAAGTCGAGCGGGGCCGACGCCATTCAGACCTCCCACGAGATCGGGCTCCGAGAGCCACTCCACTGTAGCGGCCTGGGGAAGTCGATCCTCTCGGCACTCCCTCGCGAGCGAGTCGAACAGATCGTCGACGAACACGGCCTGCCGGCGTTCACCGAGAACACGATCACCGACCGCGAGGAACTGTTCGCGGAACTGGATCGGACCCGTGATCGAGGGTTCGCGATCGACGACGAGGAGGCGAAGCCGGGCATCCGGTGTATCGCAGCACCCGTCGTCATCGGCGACGGGAAACTCTACGGGGCCGTCAGCATCACGGCACCGGAGAGTCGGATCCACGGAGAGCGGCTAGAAGAGACGCTTCCCGAGGCCGTCACGGGGGCGGCGAACGTCATCGAAGTGAACTCGATATACGTCTGATCGGGGGAGTCGTCTGCGGTCGATACTCACGCGGTCGGCGTGAGGGGTTCGTCCGTCTGCGTGAGCACGTTCGTCTCGGTCTCGGCGTCGAACAGGTGGACGTCGGACTCGTCGAAGGTCACGAGCGCGGAGTCACCGGTCGACGGGCGCACGTCGGCGTCTGCACGGACCGTACACTCCTGGCCGGCGAGCGTCACGTAGAGGTAGTTGTCCGACCCGACGGGTTCGACCACGTCGACGCGTGTCTCGATCGTGTTTCCGCCGGACTCCTCGGCCAGTCGGATGTCTTCGGGACGGATGCCGAGGACGAGTCGGTCGCCGGTCAGGTTCGACCGAGCTCGTTCAGCGAGTCGATCCGAGAGGTCGTACTCGAAGCCGTCGCCGACGAGCGTCGTCCCGTCGAGCCGAACGTCGAACTGGTTCATCGCGGGACTCCCGATGAAGTCGGCGACGAACATGTTCGCCGGGTGGTTGTAGATCTCGTCGGGCGTCCCCACCTGCTGGATCGTCCCGTTGGCGATGATGACGATCCGGTCGGACATCGTCATCGCCTCCTCCTGATCGTGTGTGACGTAGAGGGTCGTCGTGTCGAGATCCTCCTGGATGCGCTGGAGTTCGGTGCGCATGTGCATCTTCAGCTTCGCGTCGAGGTTCGACAACGGCTCGTCCATCAGGAAGACCTCGGGTTCTCGAACGATGGCGCGGCCGGTTGCGACGCGTTGCTGTTGTCCCCCCGAGAGGTTCGCGGGCTTCTTGTCCAGGTGTTCCTCGATGCCGAGCATCTCAGCGGCCTCGACGACGCGCGTGTCGATCTCCTCGCTGGAGAGGTCGGTCGTCAGGCGAAGCCCGTACGACATGTTCTCCTTGACCGTCATGTGCGGGTACAGCGCGTAGTTCTGGAACACCATCGCGATACCCCGATCCCGTGGGTGAACGTCGTTGATGACGCGGTCACCGATGGCGATCTCACCCGCACTGATCTCTTCTAAGCCCGCCACCATCCGCAGGACGGTCGACTTCCCCGACCCCGACGGCCCGAGAATGGAGACGAACTCCCCGTCCTCGATACCGAGGTCCACGTTCTCGACGGCGAGGATGTCGCCGTACATCTTCTTGACGTCTCTGAATGTGACTCCACTCATGATCTGGCGGTGGGGTATGTCGTGAGGAAACATATATAATTTTTCATCGCAGACTGATTCTTCGGGTCGAAAGCCGCTTCAACGGGGCGTAGAACGCCTCTAACGCACGATCGCGCCTCGAAGCCTCCCGAGGCATACTGTGGACAACAACAATTATATACCTTCATTTTAAATCGTCGTTTCGATGGTTCGCAAGCAGAGCGACTCCTCGGCGAGTAGGCGCAGGTTTATCAAAGTAGCCGGTGCGACCGGAATCGCCGGCCTCGCGGGATGTCTCGGTGGCGGTGGTGGGGGCGGCGGAACTGCCGGTAGTTCCGGTTCCGGGACGACGACCCTGCAGTTCTGGACGCTGTTCGCCGGCGGTGACGGCGAAGCGATGAAGTCGATGGTCGACCAGTTCAACGAAGAACACGACTCGATCCAGGTCGAACGGCAACGCCAGCCGTTCGCCGAGTACTACGACAAACTGTTCACGGCGATGACGGGCGGCAACGCGCCGGACCTCGCGGTGTTCCACACCACGGAACTCCAGCGATTCGTCCAGGCGATGCAACCGCTCGGAGACTTGCTCTCGTCCGGCGCGAGTGACGCGTACGTCTCGTCCATCTGGGACCAGACCCAGTTCGACGGCTCACGTGTCGCACTGCCGCTCGACACGCACCCGAACGGGCTCTACTACAACAAGGACATCTTCGAGGAGGCCGGTCTCGACCCGGAGAGTCCGCCGACCTCCTTCTCGGAACTCACGGAGGCCGCGAACACGATCGAGTCCGAGACGGACAAACTCGCGTTCAGCCCGGACCCGTACAACCTCTATCAGGTCCGCCAGTACATCGCGTGGCTCCGTGGCCGTGGCGGCACGTTCCTGAACGAAGACAAGACCAGCGCCGAGTTCGGTGACGCCGAGGGGACGGCCCTCGGCGAGTTCTACGGGAACATCACCAACGAGTGGGGCTGGGACCGGCCCGACGCGACGGAGAATCGCGGAACCAAGGCCTTCCGCTCGGGCGACATGGCGATGACGATCAACGGCACCTGGTACTACGGCGTCCTCCAGTCGCAGGACTTCGAGTGGGGCATGACCCAGCCGTTCGTCGGTCCCGAGCAGTCGACCGACCTCACGTGGGCCAACAGCCACACCCTCGGCGTCCCGGCCGGGACGGACAAGGCGCAGGCGGCCACGGAAGTCGCGGAGTGGCTCACGCAGAACAGCCTCACGTGGGGGACGGACGCGGGTCACCTGCCGGCGGCGTCCGGCGTCCTCGAGTCCGACGACCTGCGCTCGGCGACCGTCTGGGAGAAGACGCTCTCGACGTACAACGAGATGGCACAGAACGGGGCGCTCGCCTACATGCCGAGTACCGAGAACAACCAGGACTACCAGCGGCCGGTCAACAAGGCGATCCAGCAGATCTACTCCGGTCAGGCGGAGGCCGCCGACGTGATCCCGAGCGCCGCCGAGCAAGTCACGAGTAACCTCCAGGGATGACCGCAGATGGCAACTGAAGATCGGCTGTCGGTGAGACGAAAGCTCCGGTCGATAGACCTCAGTGACGGCGAGACGCGCGACGGGATCCTGTTCGCACTCCCGTACTTCGCGCTGTTCTCGGTGTTCCTGCTGTACCCCCTGGTGAAGGGGTTCTACATGAGCCTCTTCGACTGGAACGCGTTCGCCCCGGCACAGTCGGAGTTCATCCTCTTCGAGAACTACGCGCGGATGCTGGGCGATCCGGCGTTCTGGAAGTCGGTCAGGGCCACGGTCGTCTTCGTCGTCCTGACCGTCCCGACGCTCGTCGTCCTGGGGCTGGCACTGGCACTGGGCGTCAATCGTGACATCAAGGGGAAGCGCGTGCTCCGGACGGTGTTCTTCAGCCCGTACGTGCTGACCGTCTCTGTCGTCTCGCTGATCTGGGCGGAGCTGTACGCCCCCCAGTACGGGGCGATCAACTACTACGTCGGATACCTCGTCCAGAACCCCCCGTCGTGGCTGAACTCGTTCACCTGGGCGATGCCGGCGATCGCCATCGCGACGATCTGGTGGACCGTCGGGTTCAACTTCGTCATCCTCCTCGCCGCCCGGCAGAGCGTGCCGGAGCGACTCTACGAGGCGGCGAAGATCGACGGCGCGAGTTCCTGGCGTGCGTTCAAAGACATCACCGTCCCACAGATGCGGTCGGCGATCGTCTTCGTCACGACGGTGCAGTTCATCTGGTCGTTCCAGGTGTTCGGACAGGCGTACATCATGACCAACGGTGGGCCGGGCGAGTCGACCCAGACGCTCGTGATGTATCTCTTCCGGATGGCGTTCAACGAGGGACAGTTCGGCTACGCGGCCGCCGTGGGCTACTTCCTGTTCTTCGTCCTGGTGGCCGTGTCGCTGGGGAACTACTACTTCGTCAGCGGAGGTGAGAGCGCGTGAGCACCGCCAGTTCGCGACTCCTGTCGGAACGGGTCCGCTCGATCGGCGTCTACGCCGCGCTGTACGGCACGGCGGCGCTATTCCTCGTGCCGTACGCCTACATGGTGTCGACCTCGCTGAAGCCGGAGCAGTTCACGTTCTCGAGCAGTCCGTACTGGATCCCGCCGGAGGTCACGTTCCGCTGGTACGAGGCCGTTCTCGCCGGCGCACCGATCGTCCAGTGGGGACTCAACACGTTCGTCATCGCGGCGACGACGACCGTGCTCGTGGTCATCCTCGACTCGATGATCGCGTTCTCGCTGACCAAACTCGACTGGCCGGGCAAGCGCATCGTGTTCACGATCATCGTCGCCTCGTTCATGGTGCCGGTGTTCGCCAACATGGTGCCGCTGTACACGATCATCACCGACTTCGGGCTGATCAACAGTCCGCTGGCGGTGATCCTGCCGTTCAGTGCGATGCCCATCGGGGTGTTCCTGTTCACGCAGTTCTTCCACGACCTGCCGGATTCGGTCATCGAGGCCGCGAAGCTCGACGGCTTCTCCACGTTCCAGATCTACTACAAGATCGTGTTACCGCTGATGAAGCCGGCGATCGCCGCGCTGTCGCTGTACACGTTCGTCTACACGTGGAACCAGTTCCTCTGGCCGCTCATCGTGTTGCAGGGACAGCAGCAGTTCACGCTCCCGGTCGGAATCGTCACGATGCAACCGACGCAGGTGTTCCAACCGGGTGCGGAGATGGCGGGGACCTTCCTCGCGGTCCTGCCGCTGTTCGTCGTCTTCCTCCTCCTGCAAGAACACCTCGTGAACGCCGTGCAGATGCAGGGGACGACCGGATAATGTCCCGGAACACGCCGTCTGCGGGGACGTTCCGCACGACGGACGCAGACGACGGTCGGGGCGGACTCACCGACCCGGAGCAGTCCGTGTTCCGTCGGCGCGGTGACGCGACGGCGTTCGACGACGAAGAGCACGACGACGGGAGTCGTTCGAACGCCTTCGTCACGACGCTCAAGTTCGTCTACCGGCACAGCACCGCGCTCGTTCCGGCGAGCGTCGTCTGGGTGCTCTGTTCGCTCCCACTGGTCACCGTCGGGCCGGTGAGTCTCGGCCTGTACTCGGTGGTGCTGTCGCTCCGCGAGACCGGTCGTGTCGACCGAACTCGCGTCCTCACCACGGTCCGAGAGAACCTCGTCCCGGCGACGCTCCTCGGGTTCCTCCCGGTGACGCTCGTCGGCATCGCAGGACTGTACGTCGTCACGGGGTTGTCGAGCGGCATCGTCGGGACCGCGCTCACCGTCGGTGCGGTGTACGCGGCCCTGTACGTCGGGGTGTTGCTGATCCCGACGTTCGTCTCGGTGGCGGCCGGCGTCGACCCGAAGGTCGCGCTTCGCGAGTCGTACGTGTGGCTCGCCGGATCACCGGTGACCGGCTTGCTCCTCTTGCTCGTGACGGCCGTGCTCCTCGTCGCGACGCTGGGGCTCACCATCGGGTTCCTGCTCCTGTTCGCCGGGATCACGGCGACCTATCACGTCGAAGTGCTCGTCCGCACGGCCGCAGACGAAGAAGCGCTCCCGAGTTTCGCTGCGGGGCTCCGGTGACCCGGTCTCCACCGCGAATCACGTGACAGCGACCGCGCGGGGACGACCGGTCGTCCACCGGGCACCTCCCGAACGCATGAAAAGATACATAACACGAATACGAAAATATGGCGAGCAACCAGTGATACGATGAGCATCGAACAACAGCAGTCGGTAGCGACGCATCGGCGGTCACAGTCGCTCTCCGGGACGTGGACGCTCCGCTTCGACCCCGAAGACGTCGGTGTCGAGGAGCGGTGGACCGCAGTCGACGCCCACTGGAGCGACGAGGACTGTCTCTCCGTCGACGTGCCGCACGTCTGGCAGGAGTACGACTCCTACCGCGACTACACCGGCGTCGGCTGGTACCGTCGGACGGTGACGCTCGAGACGGTACCCGAGGACAGCGTGACGATCATCAGGTTCGGTGCCGTCGACTACGAGACGACCGTGTGGGTCAACGGCGTCGAGTGTGGCTCGAACCGGGGCGGCTACCTCCCGTTCGAGGTGGACGTCACCGAGGCGATCGAACCGGGCGAGAACGTCGTGACACTCCGCGTCGAAGACCCTGAAGACATCGACGAGATTCCCCACGGCAAACAGGGCGATCCGTGGTACACGCGGGTCAGCGGCGTCTGGCAGGACGTCGAACTTCAGACGCGGCCACGGACGCACGTCGCCGACGTCCGGGTCTCCCCGGACATCGACTCCGACAGTGCCGCCGTCGACGTCGACGTCGACGGGTTCGACGCGGACGCGCCAGACGACCTCTCCGTCCGCGTCCGAGTGGACCGTGACGGTGACACCGTCGCCGAGGCGGACCCGGTCGCCGTCGTGGCCGACGAGGATGATCCCGACAGTGGGCACGCGACGACGACGGTCGTGCTCGACAACCCCGACTACTGGCACCCCGACGACCCGGTCCTGTACGACGTGGTCGTCGACCTCGTCGGCGGTGACGCCGACGGGAGCCTCGACACCTACGAGGACTACTTCGGGATGCGCTCGGTCTCCTTCGAGGGGCGTCGGCTCTACCTGAACGGTGAACCGCTGTTCATCCGGGGCGCACTCGATCAGGGCTACTACCCGAAGACGCTGTATCGCCCGTTCGAGGAGGGGCTCTTCGAGCGTGAGATCCTGACGGCGAAGGAACTCGGCTTCAACCTCCTCCGGAAACACATCAAGCCGGCTCACCCCGACTGGGTGGAGGCCGCAGACCGTCTCGGCATCCTCGTCTGGGAGGAGGTGGCGAACCCGGGGCGGTACACGGAGCGCTCGAAGCGGGAGGTTCGCGAGCAGGCACGCGGTCTCGTCGAACGGGACTACAACCGCCCGTCCGTCATCGCGTGGAGTCTCTACAACGAGGAGTGGGGCATCGGCCACCACCAGGACGAGTCGTACGTCTGGGACGACGTCGAGAAACAGGAGGTGCTCGGCGACCTGTACAGAGACGCCAAGTCGTGGGATCCGACGCGCCTCGTCTGTGACAACTCCGGGTGGGCACACGTCGCGACCGACATCAACGACTACCACCAGTACTTCGCCAGTCCGGACCGCACCGCCGAGTGGGCAGAGATGCTGGACCACGTGCTCACACACCCACACGAGAACTACGCCGCCGAGTGGACCGATCCACACGAGACGCCACTCGTCATCTCGGAGTTCGGGGCGTGGGGGCTCTGTGACACCGACAGACTGCGCGAGCACTACGACGGGAACCCGCCGTGGTTCTACCACTCGTTCCTCGTCCCCGAGGAACATCGCGGTGGCGACCTCGACAGCCACCACCTCCACCTCGAGTCCGGTGTGCGACGCTCCCCGGCCGGCTTCGGTCAACGGTACGCGCAGACCACCCTCCCTCAGATACTCGGCGAGGTGGACGAGGCCAGCGAGACGTGGCAGTGGCGTGAGTTCGTCTCGCTGAAAGACCAGATCGAGGAACTCCGGCGGCACGACGACATCGCCGGGTACGTGATCACCGAGTGGACCGACGTCGAGTGGGAGTTCAACGGTGTCCTCGATTACCTGCGCGAGAGAAAGGAGTTCCACGACCGCTTCACCGAGATAAACGACGCGCTCTGTGTGACCGCCGAACCGGAGTCACACGTCGGGTGGGCGGGCGAACCGTTCTCCTTCGACCTCAGCGTCGTGAACGACACGGGCACCGGCGGTGCCGCGACGGTCGAGTGGACCGTCGTCGACGGCGACGAGGTCGTCGAGCAGGGCGTCGAAGAGACCACGCTCGCGTCCTTCGGGACGACGGCGGTCGGGACCGTCTCGTTCGTCCCCACGACACCGGACGGGCCGAGACGATTCACCGTCGAACTGCGCGTCGACGGCGACGTCGGGACGGCGACCAACCGCGAGGAGGTGGTCGTCGCACCGCGGACGGCGCCCGTCGAACAGAACGTTCGGCTGTTCGTCGACGACCACGCACTCGCAGAGCGACTCCGTGGCGCGCGCTACACCGTCGTCGACGACGTCGACGAGGCGGACGTGGCGGTCGTCACGCACGTCGGCGACCACGTCGGCGAGTTCGTCGAACACGGCGCGTCGGCACTGTTGCTCCCCGGCCCCGACCAGTTCCGCCCGCAGACGAACCTCTTCAGTTACCACGAACTCCCGCCGGGGGAGAACTGGAACCTCGCGTCCGCGATGTACGCACAGGACAGTCCGTTCCTCGCCGACCTCGCCGACGGCAAGCGACTCGGCTGGGGGTTCGAGGGCATCTTCCCGAACGCGGTCGCCACGGGACTCGACCGCGACTCCGACGAGATCCACGTCGGGTACATCGAAGGCTGGATGGCCAACTGGGGGTCGCCGCTCGCGTTCCGACAGATCGACGACGGGACGGTCTGCTCGTGTACCTTCCCGCTCGGGGACCAGTACGGCGAACACGCGGTCGGAACGGTGCTGTTCGACCGACTCGTCGCCGACCTCGCCTCACGGACGCCGGGGGCCGAGTGAGAGCATGCCACGGATAACCGACTACGACCTGTACGAGGTCCCGCCGCGGTGGCTGTTCCTCCGCATCGAGACGAGCGACGGCCGTGTCGGCTGGGGCGAACCCGTCGTCGAAGGGCGTGCCCACAGCGTGCGGGCCGCCGTCGAGGAGTTGATGGAGAGTTCCCTCCTCGGTGAAGACCCCCACCCCGTCGCGGACCACTGGCAGGTGATGTACCGCGGTGGCTTCTACCGGGGCGGCCCGATACTCATGTCGGCTATCGCGGGTATCGATCAAGCGCTCTGGGACCTCCGCGGGAAAGCGTTCGGCGCGCCCGTCTCCGAACTGCTCGGCGGCCCGGTCCGCGAGAAGATGCGAGTCTACCAGTGGGTCGGCGGTGACCGCCCGGCGGACGTGGGCGACGCGGCGGCGGCGAAGGTCGAACAGGGGTTCTCCGCGCTGAAGATGAACGCGACGCCGGAGTTCGGACGGATCGAACACCCTGCCGCCGTCGAGGCGGCGGTCGACCGCATCCGAACGGTCCGCGAGCGAGTCGGTCCAGAGGTCGACATCGGCGTCGACTTCCACGGCCGGGTCGCGAAGTCGATGGCGAAGCGACTCGCCGAGCGACTCGACCCCTACGACCCGATGTTCGTCGAGGAACCGGTCCTCCCCGAACACAACGAAGCGTTGCCCGACATCGCCGCACACACGTCGACACCGATCGCGACGGGCGAACGGATGTACTCGCGGTGGGACTTCAAACCCCTCCTCGAACAGGGTGTCGTGGACGTCATCCAGCCGGATCTCTCGCACGCGGGCGGCATCACCGAGGTGAAGAAGATCGCCGACATGGCCGAGGCGTACGACGTGGCGCTCGCACCGCACTGTCCACTCGGCCCCATCGCCCTGGCCGCGTGTCTCCAGGTCGACGGCGTCTGTCACAACGCGCTCATCCAGGAACAGAGCCTCGGCATCCACTACAACGAGGGAAGCGACGTCCTCGACTACCTGGCGGATCCGGCGGTCTTCGACTACCACGAGGGCTTCGTCGACCTGCCGGACGGCCCCGGCCTCGGCATCGAGATCGACGAGGCGGTCGTCGAGGCTCGTGCCGGTGACGTCGACTGGCACAATCCAGTCTGGCGGCACGACGACGGCAGTGTCGCGGAGTGGTGACCGCCAGACGAAGCTGAATCGCACGACGACCTCACGACGAACACACGGAGCATACGAATCATGACCGGACGCGACAGATGGACCGACGAACAGGCGTGGAACTGGTACCAGGAACAGGAGTGGCCCGTCGGGTGTAACTACCTCCCGTCGACCGCGGTCAACCCGACGGAGATGTGGCAGGCGGCGACCTTCGATCCCGAGACGATCGACAGGGAACTCGGCTGGGCCGCAGACTGGGGGATGAACTCCGTCCGCGTCTTCCTGCAGTATCTCGTCTGGAAGGACGACCCCGAGGCGCTCGCAGAGCGCATGGACCGGTTCCTGGAGATCGCCGACGACCACGGCCTCTCGACGATGTTCGTGCTCTTCGACGACGTCGGCTTCTCCGGAGACGAACCCTACCTCGGCCCCCAGAAGGATCCGATCCCGGACACCCACAACAGTCAGTGGACGCCGAGTCCCGGACACGAACGCGTCGTCGACCGGTCGACGTGGCCGGACCTCGCCGACTACGTCCGGGACGTCGTCCGGCGGTTCCGTGGCGACGAACGGATCTTCTGCTGGGACACGTACAACGAACCGGGTAACAGCAAGATGGACGAGCGGTCCAACCCGCTCTTGCGGGAGTCGTTCACCTGGGCGCGCGAGGCGGACCCGATCCACCCGATCACGGCGGGCGTGAACTGGGACCCGAACCGGTCCGAACAGAACCGCATCGGGAGCGAGGAGGCTGACGTCGTGTCGTTCCACGACTACAGCGATTTCGCGTTCACCAGACACCGGGTCGAAGGACTCAAAGAGGAGTGGGGTCGGCCGCTCCTCTGTACCGAGTGGCTCGCCCGGACGCGCGATAATCTGGCCGAGTCGCACCTCCCGTACTTCAAACGCGAAGGGATCGGCTGTTACACGTGGGGCTTCGTCAACGGGAAACTCCAGACACATCTCCCGTGGAGCACGGCACAGACGTCCATCGCCGAGGCGATCGAGGAGGAAGACACCGACACGTGGTTCCACGACCTGGTCCACGACGACGGGACCCCGTATCGACCGGCCGAGTACGAGACGTTCAGGCGGTACGTCGTCGACGACGAGGACCCACCCTCGCTCGAGGCGATCGCAGCGCTCGCACCGGGAGCCGACCCCGAGACGATCCGCACCGCCACCGACGTCGACGTGTCTGCCGAGGACCAGGCGGGGCCTTACCACGAGTGATCCGTGATGGCAGACGCCGAGGCACGCGGACGGTTCGCGGGGCAGACGGTGCTCGTCACCGGGTCGACCCGTGGGATCGGGGCGGGAGTCGCTCGCCGGTTCGTCGAGGAGGGCGCAGACGTCGTGGTCACCGGCCGGTCGGTCGCCGAAGGTGAGGCGGTCGCCAGCGAGTTGGCAGGTCGCACGGACCGCGGCGACGCCCACTTCGTTCGGGCGGACATGCGCGACCCCGACGATATCGAGGCGCTCCTCCGCGCGACTACGGAGGTGTACGGCACCCTCGACGTGTTGGTGAACAACGCGGGCGTCCAGACCGAGACGACGGCGGCGGCCGCGACGATGGACGACTGGGAGTTCGTCGTCGAGACGGACTTCCGGTCGTTCTGGCTCTGCGCGAAGCACGCAGTCGACCACATGACCGCGGGTGGTTCGATCGTCAACATGTCGTCGAACCACGCGTTCTCCACGATGCCGGGGCTCTTCCCGTACAACGCGGTGAAGGCCGGCATCGACGGGATGACCCGCGCGCTGGCGCTGGAACTGGGTCCGCACGGCGTCCGCGTCAACACCGTCAACCCCGGCTGGATCGAGGTCGAACGGACGAGCGACGAACTCCCGCCCGACGAACGCCAGCAGGTCGAAGCCATCCACCCGCTCGGTCGGATCGGGACGCCGGCAGACGTGGCCGGAACGGTGGCGTTTCTCGCGAGCGACGACGCCGCCTTCGTCACCGGTGCCAGCCTCCTCGTCGACGGCGGCCGGTCGGCGGTGATGCAGGATCACACGTTCGTCGAGTACGCCGACGAGGTTCGCTCCGACGACGCGTCGAGAGAGACGGACGAGTCGTCCGACTGAGCGACGGTCGCCGGCCGGGTCGACGACCGTCGACGTGCGATCGAACGCAGCGAAGTCGCCCGGAGTGACCCACACTCGAGACCGATCTGTGTCCGTCCTCGCTCTCGACTCCACGTTTCGAACACGGCGAGCCGAATACGATCTCGGATAAGCGAATTTTGCGACTCGATATAGTCACACTCGGAACATCCTTTGCAGTTCGACAGACAGCTATCGCGTATGAACGACGGAGACGGAGAAACTGGGGGCGACGTGACCGTTTCGATGGAGATAACTGGCGAATACGGTGACGTCGTGGCCAAGTTACGGATGGACGAGTCGACCCCGGCTCTTGTCGAGCCACTGCGACACGATATCGACGTCCTCCTCGAGACGGTCGAGCGCATCGGCGGTGGGACCCGGCGTGTGATCGCGGCCGAACTGCCGTCCGACACCTCGGTCCCGTACGACCCGCAGGCGGTCGTCGAAACCCTGCAGGTGCTCGAACGCTACGATCTGGTGGTACTGGATGGTAACACCTGGAAACCGGGACCGGACTCCGGTGACACGCCGGGATCGGCGACCGACCCACGCCACCCGACCGACCCCGCGTCCGATGGGCCACGACGCTCACCGCCGACTCGTACGGTCCCCCGACGCCCGGCATCCGCTGATTGCTCGCGACCTCGCCGGTCCAGTCGCATAAAAGTGTAGAAACGAACGATTTAGGCGAGCCAAACAAACGCACGTTTGTTTTAGGTGCGCCAAACAGCGAACTCTTATTACGAATGTGGGCATACGTCTACGTGTATGAGCGCAGAAGGCCTCGAACGACGAACGCGGAACTACCTCAGTGACAACGTGCCCCAGATTCAGGACCACGGCGGCCACTTCCAGATCGAAGACGTCGACGAGGCGACCGGCGAGGTGACGGTCTCCATCGGCGGCGCCTGCTCAGGGTGTGGCATCGCGCCGATGACGATGCGAGCCATCGAACAGCGCCTCCCCGACGAGGTCGACGAGGTGACCTCGGTCAAGGTCCGGCGTGCCAGTGGCCCGCGAGCGGCCGTGATGCCGAACAAGACCGACGAGATGGAGGACATGGAAGAGTACAGCGACTACTCCCCGCCGTTCTGAATCTCTCCGTTCTCTTCGCCCGCCGACGGTGGTTCGTCGAGTCGCTCGGTGACCACCGGTGACACGTCGGCACTCTCGTCGACCGCGACCGGGAGCGTCGCCGCGAACCGTTTTGCGACGTCCGGACTCACGACACCCGCGAGTTCCATCGCCTCCCGTTCGTACTCCTCCAGTCCGAGGACGCTCCGGAAGAACCACGAGAGGGTCACGTACGTCTCGTGGAGTTCCTCGCCCCGGCGTCTGCCGGCCTCGGTCAACGTCGCCCCCTCGTACGGTTCGTAGGTGAGCCATCCCTCGGACTCGAACTCGCGGAACGCCTCGATCACCGTCGCGGGCGACCGGTCGAGCGCCGACGCGACGACGCCGGGCGCGACGGGCGGCGACTCCCGGTGTTCGGCGACGTACAGGCCGAGGAGGTACTGCGGTCGCCGACTCATCGACGCGTCGCTCGCGAGGTGGGTCGCACACGGCTTCGCTCTCTGCCCATGCGATTTAGGCCAACCTAAAACAATGTAGTTCTTTCGGAGGAGAGAGACACCGCGTCTGAGGGTCGGTCGTCGTCGGTCTCACTCGCGGTCGGTCGTCTCCGCGACGCCGCTGAGGTTCGTCACGTCGAGGCGGACGAGTGCGAACAGCGACTCCTCGGGCGCGTCGAAGACGTGGTAGAAGGGGATGTCCTGTTCCCGGTCGGCGGCGCTCGTGGACTCACCGGGCAGGCGGTGCTGTGCGAGGTCCTCGACCGTGTTCACGTGTTCGAGGTAGCCCTCGGCGACGACGCTGTGCCACCCCTCGTCGGTGTCGTCGGCGACGACGAACGTCGCCGAGTTGGTCGCCTCGACGAACTCGCGTTTCCGACTCCCGGGCGCGTAGCCGAGTCGGAAGTAGAACTCCCGGCTCTCGGGGTCGAAGGTGTACCCGACGGGAATCGCGTAGGAGTCGCCGTCCTTGGCGAGCGAGAGCGTCCCGACCGAGTGTGCCCCGAGAAACGTCTCGATCTGTGCGTCGCCGAGGGTGGTCGCGGTCGCGTCGGCCATACCCGGCGTACGTGCTGTGCTATCGAATATCTATCGCCGAGGTCGCGCTCACAGGCCCGCGCCGGAGTGACGAGTCACCGACTCTCCCCCATCACAGCAGGATCACGCACCAACTCGCCGCCACAGCAGGATCACGCACTCGCCCGCCGCCACAGCAGGATCGAGTAGCCCGCGCCGAGGAACACGACGCCGATCAACACGAGCAGGATCAGGAAGGCGACGTAGCCCCACAGCGGGTCGGCGTACGGCAGAATCACGTCGCTCGGTGGCTCGACGGCCCACGGACTCAGGTGGAAGAAGACCAGCATGCCACCGCCGAGTGTCATCACGACACTCCAGTAGCGTGACCCGGCCCGCCCGGTCAGCGAGAGGACGAACCCCGTGACGACGAGGGGGTAGATGGCGAGGCTGTACGTGAAGGGGTTGACTTCGGGCGTGATCGGCCAGCCGACGTGGTTCCCTCGGATCACGTGGTCCACGTGGTGGGCAAGTCCGAACAGGGTCGCGAGGCCGAACAGCAGGTACGCTCGTGCGGTCAGTCCGCCGGGTCGGTCGTCCGTGTCGGTGTTCACGTTCGGTGGTTCCTCCCCAACAGAGTGAGTCTGTCCCCAACTGGTTGGTGTGACCGCTCGCACCGCCGGTCTACTCGTCGACGATGCCGCCGTCGAGGTAGTGAGCGATGCGGTCGGTCGACGCCGCCGAGCGTTTCCGGAACCGGACCACACGTTCGCCGTCTTCGCGGTCGTCGGCCCGCACCTCGACGGTTATCGACTGCTCGCGGAGGTGGTCGAGCAGCGCCGTGACGGTCGCGGGCGTCCCCCGGACGGTGTGGTCCGTGCCGACCGCCCCGCCCCCGGCGACAGTCTCGACCGCGTCGGCCGCCGGGAGGAGAATCGACTCGCCGAGGGCGTGGGCCCGTGCCCGCCTGCGCTCGGCGTCCTCGTCGAACTCGACGGTCTGGAACACCTCCCGGATCACCCGCGAGAAGAGGAAGTCCTGCCCGTAGTCGAACGGGAGGCCGAAGGCGTGTGCCAGGTCCGCGTGGTGCTGAGCCTCCGTGGTGTACTTGACCATCTCTGACCCGTCTACGGACTTCACGACGACGCCCTCCCGCCGCTCGTCGTCGAGCGTCTCGATCACCTCCCGGACGGTCGCGGCCGCCCGCTCCGCCTCGACGCGCCCGAACGACGCGACCTGCGGGAGGTCGTAGCTCACACAGCGCTCGCGTCGCTCCGAGACCGGGAGCGGGCGACCGGTCTCACGGTCCCTGACGCCGAACACCCTGATCGCGTCCCCACCGACGTCGGCGTAGTCGTGTGTCGTGTAGGGCGTCTCCGGGCCGATCAGTTCCGCACAGAGCATCGCCTCGGGATGGTCGGCGAAGAACGGGTCGAGGTCGAGTGCGTCTCGGACGCGCTCGGTCGTGTACGGACAGACGTGGCCGCTCCGCGTGAGCGCCACCGGTCCCTCGGCGGCGAGTCCGCCGGCATCCGTGCCGGTCGCGGATCGCTCGCCGTGGTCGGTCACATCTCTCTCGGCCACGGCGCGCAGGTCCACGACCCGGACGTTCGCGCCGTTCAGTTTCTCCTCGATCACGACGGACTCGTCGGCGTCGAAGACGGTCGTCAGCCCCGGATCGAGGACGAGGACACGCGGGACGCTCGGGTACCCCCGGACCACGGCGTCGGCGGTCGGGTCGATCACGGTCCCGCCCTCGACGCCGTGGGAGGGTGAGGGCAGGACGTGGTAGACCCGCCCGTCGACGGACCGACGCTCGAAGTGCTCGAACAGGTCGGGCGGGTCGGCCGCCGTCGAGTCGATCCGGTCGTAGTAGGCTCGCTCGTCCATGCGTGGACCGACGACGCTTCGCGGCAAAAATCTCCGGTCACCGTCGCTCGGCTCTCGCTCTCGGCGGGGGTTCGATACTCAACCCCCAGAGTCATCACCACGCCTCCCCCACTCGGAGCGTACGGACCGCTCACCCGCCACGAGAGGTGACGCGGGTCCGAGACCCCCCGTGATGACGAGATCAGATTCTGTGGTGGACGACTCCCGAGTCCTGCTGGTCGGACGGAGCGACTGTCTGGACGCAGTGGCGACGGTCCTGCGGGACAGAGCGACGACGCACACCGTCGAGACGGCCGAGGCGGCACTCGAACAGGTCCGGACGCGAGCGTTCGACTGTGTCCTCACCGAGTACGAACTCGACGCCCGGACCGGCGTCGAGTTGCTCACCGACCTCAGACACGTCACGTCGACGCTCCCCGTGATCCTCTGTACGAACGCCGGCGACGAGGCGGTCGCGAGCGAGGCGATCCGGGCCGGCGTCTCCGACTACCTCTCGCCGACCCTCCCGGTCGAAGACGGGGCCGCTCTACTCGACCGGATCGAACGAGTCGTTCGCCATGCGCGACGGACCGAGACGAACCGACGGCGCGCACGCCAGTTCGACGCCGTGTTCAACGACGCGCAGACGGCGACGTGGGTGCTCGACCCGGACGGGTCGCTGGCGCGGGTGAACCGCACCGCGCGGGAGTTGATCGACGAGAGCGTCGAGTCGGTCGTGAGCGAGTCGTTCTGGACGCTCCCCTGGTGGACGGGCGACACCACGACGCGCCACGACGTGGAACGACTCGTCGAGCGAGCTAGAGACGGCCGCTTCGGCCACGCGGTGATCACCCGGCCGTCGGACGCGGACACCCCGCAGGTCGTCGACCTCTCCGTCCGACCGGTCGAAGACGAACGCGGTAGACTGGTCTCGATCGTCGTCGAGGGCGTCGACATCACGGAGCGGGTGGGTCTCGAACGCGACCTCCGGGCCTCCGAGGAACTCCACCGCGTCACGTTGAACAACATGACGGACACCGTCCTCATCACCGACGAGGACGGTGCGTACACCTACGTCTGTCCGAACGTCCACTTCATCTTCGGCTACACCGCCGAGGAGATCCACGAGATGGGCGGGATCGCCGAACTCCTTGGCGCGGATCTCTTCGACCGCGCGGACCTCGCCCGCGAGGGCGTCCTCAAGAACATCGAGTGTACCGCGACCGACAAGGCCGGCCGTGAACACACACTCCTCGTCAACGTCCGGGAGGTCTCGATCCAGGACGGGACGATCCTCTACAGTTGTCGGGACATCACCAAGCGCAAACAGCGCGAGGACGCACTCGCCACGCTCCAGGAGACCGCACGCGACTTCCTCTACGCCGAGACGCACCAGGAGATCGCACACCACGTCGTCGCAGACACGCCCAGCGTCCTCGGTCTCGACGCGGGTGCGGTCTACCTCTTCGATGCGGACACGACCGATCTGGAACCGGTCGCGTCCACGGCGCGGATGCGTGACCTCGACGGTCCACTGTCGGCGATTCACGCCGACCCCGGCCACGTCGTCGGGCGGAGTTTCGTGGAGAACGAGCCACTGGTGTTCGACGACATCCACGAGTCGGGCGGACTCGCCGACCCGACCACCGGCCTGCGCAGTCTGATGGCGGTCCCCCTCGGCGAACACGGCGTGTTCGTCGCCGGGTCGTCGGCGGTCGGCGTGTTCGACGAGATCACACGCGAACTCGCAGACCTGCTGGCGGCGACCGCCGAGGCCGCACTCGACCGCGTGCGTCGGGAGTCGAAGCTCCGCGAACAGGACCGCACGCTCCAGGCGCAGAACGACCGACTCACGGAACTCAACCGCATCAACGAGACCATCCGCGAGATCGACCAGGCGGTCGTGCAGGCACAGACGCGCGCCGAGATTCACCACACCGTCTGTGAGTTGCTGACCGCCGCCGACCGGTTCCGGTTCGCGTGGATCGGCACCCCCGATCCGGCGATGGACCACCTCGAACCGCAGGCGTGGGCGGGTGCGGAACGCGGCTACCTCGACAGTCGACCGTTCACCATCGCGCCGTCCCGGACCGAACCGTCCGGAGAGGCGGCCGCCACCGGCGACGTGACCGCGGTGCCGAACGTGGCCGCCGGCCTCCGTGATGCCCCGTGGCGGACGGACGCGCTCTCCCGCGACTACCTCTCGGTACTCGCTCTCCCACTCGTGTACAACGACCTCTCACACGGCGTGTTGACCGTCTACGCCGAGACCAGAGCCGCCTTCGACGGGACGATGCAGGCGGTCCTCGGGGAGCTCGCAGAGACGGTCGCGGCGGCACTGAGTGCCATCGAACGCAAGAACGCCCTGTTGACGACGTCGGTGACGCGCGTCGAGTTCAGCGTGGACGACCCGACGTTCGTGTTGACGCGACTCGCGCGTGCGGCCGACTGCACCGTCTCGTATCACGGCGGCGTCCAGCAGACGACCGAGGGGCGACACGTCTTCGTCACGGTCGACAAGGGGGCCGTCGGGGCCGTAGAACGGGCCGCCGCCGACCTCGTCGCGGTCAGCGACGTGACGCGGATCAGCACGAACGGCGACGACTGTGTGGTCCAACTCCGGTTGACACAGCCGTTTCTGGCGCTCGAACTCGCCGATCACGGCGCGGTCTTCAGGAACGCGACCGCCTCGCCCGAGGGGACGACGCTGGTCGTCGACGTGCCCGAGAGTGTCGCGGTCCGGAACGTCGTGGCGCTGGTCCGCGAGGCGTTCACCGACGTCCGACTCCAGTCCAAACAGACGCTCGATCAGTCCGCCGAACAGGACCTCTTCTCGCAGTTCCTCGCGTCGTTGACCGACCGGCAGTTGGAGGTCGTCCAGACGGCGTTCTTCAGCGGGTACTTCGAGTCCCCGCGCAGACAGACCGGCGAGGAGATCGCCGAGACGCTCGGTATCTCACCCACCGCCTTCTACCAGCACACGCGACGGGTCCAGCGAAAGCTCTTCACGACGCTGTTCGGCGACGGGGACGTGTCGATCGTCGCAGGTGGGGGTTGAGAGTCGAACCCCCTCCCGACCACACGACTTCGGTCTCCAACTGCCGGCTACTCCCGGACGGCCGACCTCACTCGATCCGGGTGCCACACCCGGCGTGGCACTCGTGACTCACAATGCGAGACATCGAACACGACACCGACGACGCATCGCCCTACGAGTGTTTCGACTGCGGGACCGTGGTCGTCAGAACCGATCCCCCGGGTGACTGCCCCGACTGTGCCGGCCGGATGCGCAACCGACGGACACCACTGGAGTGACCATGCGTTCACACCACCCTTCGTCGTCCGGCGAGCGGACGGACGACACCGAGTCCACGCGACCCGAGTCGGCACTGGAGACGGCACGCCGGCAACTCCGCCGCGCCGCCGACCAACTCGACATCGACGAGAACGTCGTCGAACGACTGACGCACCCCAAACGCGTACAGGAGGTGACCGTCCCGGTCGAACGCGACGACGGCACGGTCGAGGTGTTCACCGGCTACCGCGCCCAACACGACAGCGTGCGTGGCCCGCACAAGGGCGGGTTGCGCTACCACCCCGAGGTCACCAGAGACGAGTGCGTCGGTCTGGCGATGTGGATGACGTGGAAGTGTGCCGTGATGGACCTGCCCTTCGGCGGCGCGAAGGGCGGCGTCGCGGTCGACCCCAAGTCGCTCAGCGACGGTGAGACCGAACGACTCACCCGTCGGTTCGCCGAGGAGATCCGCGACGTGATCGGACCGACCGTCGACATCCCGGCACCCGACATGGGGACGGACCCGCAGACGATGGCGTGGCTCATGGACGCCTACTCGATGCAACGGGGCGAGACGACACCCGGCGTCGTCACCGGCAAACCGCCCGCGATCGGCGGCAGTGAAGGCCGTGGAGAGGCACCCGGCCGCAGCGTCGCCATCGTCGTCCGGGAGGCGGTCGACTACTACGACGTGGAGTTGTCGGAGACGTCCGTCGCCGTACAGGGGTACGGCAGCGTCGGCGCGAACGCCGCCCGACTGCTCGACGACTGGGGGGCGACCGTCGTCGCGGTCAGCGACGTGAACGGCGGCATCTACGACCCCGACGGCCTCGACACGCGGTCGATTCCGACCCACAGTCAGAAGCCGGAGGCCGTCATGCGACACGACGCCCCCGAGACCGTCTCGAACGACCGACTCCTCGAACTCGACGTCGACGTGGTCGTTCCGGCCGCAGTCGGCAACGTCCTCACCGAGGAGAACGCCGACCGCGTCCGGGCGGACATCGTCGTCGAGGGGGCGAACGGCCCGACCACGAGTGCGGCGGATCGAATCCTCGCAGAGCACGGCGTGGCCGTGATCCCGGACATCCTGGCGAACGCCGGCGGCGTCACCGTGAGCTACTTCGAGTGGCTCCAGGACATCAACCGGCGAAGCTGGTCGCTCGACCGCGTCCGGGACGAGTTGGAGACCGAGATGTTGCGGGCGTGGAACGAGGTCCGCGAGACGGTCGAGACGCGCGAGGTGACGTGGCGGGAGGCGGCCTACATCGTCGCGTTGTCACGGGTCGCCGAGGCTCACGAGGCACGCGGCCTCTGGCCCTGACCCCGGCCGGCGACGGTCGGTCGACGACTGCCGGTCGAGGCGGTCACAGCCTCGACACGCTGCGGGCCTGCCGTTACACCAAGGCTATTGAGGAACCGGCCCGTGGATACCGTATTCCGACATGCAGGAGTTGTTTCAGGAGTTTCTGGGATACGTCGTCTCGCTCGACTACCGGGCGGTCGGGCTGATCCTCGAACTCCGCGGCCCGCTGGTGACGAAGGTGATGACCTCGGTGACCGGACTCGGCTCTGCGGCCGCCGCGGCGGTCTTCCTCGGCGTGTTCTACCTCGCCGGGTGGCGCGACGAGTACCTGACTACGGGGGTCGCCATCCTCGTCGTCGGCGCACTCGTCCCGACGCTGATGGGCGTCTTCCAGCGACCCTTCCCGCCACAGCCGGTCTGTATGACCGGCGGGGCGGAGACGGTCGCCCACTCGTTCCCCTCGGGCCACGCCGCCGCCGTGACGGTCTTCGCGCTGACCGCGTGGCGCTCGGAGGATCTGCCGTTTCTGCCGATCGCGGGGCTCGCCGCACTCGTCGCCGTCTCCCGTGTCTACCTCGGGACGCACTTCCTCAGCGACACGGTCGCCGGCGTGTTGCTCGGTCTCGGAGCGACAGTGCTCGCGTGGCGACTCGTGGAACGGTTCGCACTCGGCGAGCGACTCCCGAGTGCGCTCGTGCCGGCGGAGTAGGTCGGGAACGAACACCGACCACTCACTCGTTCGGGAGTAAGCTTATGACAATTAGTTGATGAATACAACTATGCTCGGCACACTCCCCGCCAGCACGTTCGATCGCAGAACCCCACTGCTGACCGTGCTGCTCCTCGCAGGTGTCCTCCTCGTGCAGGTTGCGGTCGGCTACCGGTCGCTGGCTTCCGCCGAAGCGATCGTCGTCCCCGCCTGCATCGCGGTGTTCGGACTCCTCTGTCTCGACGTGGTCGGCACCGGAGTCCACCGCCGACTCGCCGAGTGAGCGGCCGATACCGATTCGACACGGCTCACGCGACCGTGTACGACTCGAACTCCCGGATCGCGTACCACGCGCCGACGCCACCGGCGACCGAGAGGAGGACGGCGGTCGTCACCGCACCGGCGACCGTCACCAGTGCCGACGTCGTCCCGAGGAGTCCAGCCAGCGTGCCGGCGACGCCGGCGAAACTGCCGAGGAGACCGGGCAGTCCGAGAACGACCAGCGCGAGCGAGTAGCCGCCGAACGCGAGGAGACTCGGGACGACCGCCTCGCGGCCCCGACCGATACTGCTCGTCTCGAACTTCGGAAACAGCGTGCCGACGCCGACCGCGAGACCGGTCGCCGCGACCGGCAACACCACCGCGAGACAGACGACCGCGACCGCTGTCGCCGGCGACAGCCCCGCGAAGACGGCACCGACGACGACCGCGAGCAGTGCGAGTGGGACCCCGACCGCGACGCCGGTCAGCGCGTGGCCGGCGACGAACTGCCGGCCGGAGACCGGCGTCGTCAGCGTCACTGGGAGGACGCTCCCCTCGTCGCCGAGTGGGTTCAGCGTGAACGCCGCACCGACGCCCCACGCGACGTACAGCGCCAGTGTGGTCGGGAGGTACGCCGGCACCGATCCGGTCGAGACCGCCTCCGCGACCGGCGCGTACAACACGAAGATCGGATAGACGGCGTAGATCAGGGTGATCGGCGCACGCCGGGCGCGGAGCCAACTCTTGTGGGCGATCCGTCGCGTCGGTCGGGACACCGGGAGTCGAGCGAGGGGCGACCGGTTCATCGCGGACGCCGACGCGGTCGCCTCCTCGGGACGGGCCGGCGACTCGAACCAGAGCCGACCGGCGAGACGGATCGACGCGCCGAGGCTCCCGACGAGCACGACGGCCGACCCGATGGCGGCCCCGGCAGCACGGAGGGAGTCGGCACCCGGTGTCGTCCCGACGAGCGCGAGGTCGGCGAACCAGCCGATCGGCGAGGCACCGAGGACGACGAAGACCGGCCCGAGCGCGGAGTCGGCCGAGCCACCGAACAGCACGCCGAAGTACGCGAGCATCGCGAGCACGGCGATCCACGTCTTGAACCGCTGGAGGAACTCCGAGCGGGAGACGACGAGCAGGACCGCCAGCGCGGCGGCGAAGCCGGCGACCGTCCCGACGACCGTCGCCGTCAGGAGCGTCGCGGGGACGAGCACCGCACCGACGACCGACCCCGCACCGAGCGCGAAGAGCAGTCCCGCGAGAACGAACGGAACCGCGAACAGCCCGGAGCCACTGGCGAACTCGGCCACGAGGAGTCCGGCGACCACGTCGCGGGTCGGTGCAGCGGTGAGGAGCGAGTCGGCCCCGTCCGGCCGGTGCAGTTTCTGTCCGCCCCGGAACAGCGCGGTGAGCGCCGGGATCCCGACCGCGAAGGCCGCGACGGTCCGGGCCGCACCGCTCGGGATCGCCCCACGCGCGGCGGCCTGCCCCGCGAAGAAGGCACCCCCGACGACGACGAGTGCGAACAGTCCCAGAAACAGCCCACCGATACCGAGCGCGACGAGTTGGCGGGGATCGTCCCGTAGCGCACGCACCCGCCGCCGGAGTTCGGTCCGTGCGACGAGGCGCGTCCGTCGGGGCGACGGCAGCGCCATTCAGCCGTCCTCCGACTGCGCCGCCGCCTCCTCGCTGGTGGACGCCGAGACGCTCCCCACGGCGTCGATGTCGCCCTCGTCGGTGACGGCGAGGAAGGCGTCTTCGAGCGAGCGTTCCCCCTCGCCCTCGGCGCGTCGTTTCAGGTCGGCCGGCGAGCCCTCGGCGACCAGTCCGCCGTCGTAGAGCACCCCCACCGTGTCCGCCAGTTCGTCGACGACCGGCAGGATGTGTGTCGAGAGGAAGACGGTCGTGTCGTCGGCCGCCAGTGCCGCGATTGTCTCGCGGACGGTCCGGGCCGCACGCGGGTCGAGGCCGCTGGTCGGTTCGTCCAGAAAGACGACCGCCGGGTCGTGGACGATGGCCTGCACGATGCCGGTCTTCTGTTTCATCCCTTTCGAGTAGGTGTCGATGCGCCTGTCGGCGTCCGCGGTCAGGTCGAACCGGGCGAACAGGTCGTCGATCCTGGCGCTCGCCTCGGCTTCGGGCAGGTCCCGGAGGCCCGCGACGTACTCCACCTGCTCGCGGCCGGTGAGTTCGTCGAACAGCGGTGGCTCCTCCGGGAGGTAGCCGAGGGTTGGCGTCACCGCGTCGCGGTCCGCGACGGACGCGCCCGCGATCCGAGCGGTGCCCGCAGAGGGGCGGAGGAGGGTCGTCAACATCCGGATGGTGGTCGTCTTGCCGGCACCGTTCGGGCCGAGAAAGCCGTAGACGGTGCCGGACGGGATGGAGAGGTCCAGGTCTGCGACGGCGGCGTCGTCGCCGTAACGTTTCGTCAGACCGTCGGCGTCGATGGCGGGGACTGTGGCCATACGACTCCTGTCGACTGACGGAGTGAAAGGTGTGGGGCTTTCGGCGTGTCGGAGCGATCCGGCGACCCCGGGCGGTCTCAGATCGCGTCGTCGGCCCCGTGAGGCGGTCAGATCACGTCGGCGACCACGTGACGTGATCAGATCGCTTCCGTGGCGGTCGACTGCTGGCCCGTGTCCATGCCCGTCACCTTCCCGAAGGCGCGCCCGAACATGTAGAACACCGCCACGTTCACGTAGAACTGGATCGGCGGGACGAGCAGTGCCCCGAGGCCGAACGTCACGAGGACGAGAACGGTCGTGACGGCCTGTACGACGAACGCGATGACGAACGGGACCAGCCACGCGACGAGGTAGTCGACGCTCAACAGGACGTCCGTGAGGTCGCCGACCGCGAAGGCCGCACCGACGCTGTCCTCGACGGCCATCTTCGTCAGTGCCGCCGGGACGAGGTAGTACAGGAGGAACAGCGCCACGGAACTGAGCAGTATCCCGAGCAGGCCGATCCCACCGAGGATGCCCGCCGCCGCGTCGCTCCCACTGCCCGCGCCGCCGAGGCCGATCGCGACGCTGACACCGATCAGGAGGAACGGCACGATGCCGTAGACGAGCGTCACGGCGACGCCCTTCAGACCGTCGACGAACATCTCACCCCAGTCGTCGAACGCCGGGGGTTCGGGGTCGCCGTGCGCAGACGACGCGAGGACCCTGACGAGGTAGCCGAACAGGAGGATCACCGGGACGACGAGGAAACTCCCGAACAGGAGGAGCGATCCGATCACGATTCTGCCGAGTGCGCTGTCCCCCGCGAGGGGGTACGAGAGTCCGTCTTCGAGCATCGTCACCAACGACACCAGTTCACCTACATAAACGTTTGGAGGTTGATGTATCACCGAAACGAGAGACAGTCGGGAGAGTCGCCGACCAGCACGCCTACAACGACCGGACGAGACGTTCCGACAGCGATGCCGCGTGCCTCGCCCCCCGCCGACGCGACCACCCGCGAACAGGTCCGCTTCTACCTGATCGACCACGAGACGTGGCTCGGCAAAGGGATCGACGTGGCGCTCCTCGTGCTCAATCTGGTGTTCGTCGGCGTCTTCGTCGCCGAGACGTACGATCTCCCGGGGCGACTCGACGAGAGTCTGTGGACGGTCGAGGTCGCCATCGCGCTGATCTTCCTCGGGGAGTACGTCCTCCGACTGTACGGCGCGGAGAACCGACTCGCCGAGGCGACGAACGCCTACACCGTCGTCGATCTGCTCGCCATCCTGCCGACGCTGTCTGTCTTCCTCGTGCCGGGGGTCGGCGCGGTCGCACAGATCGGCTTCCTGCGTGCGGTGCGAGTCGTCCGTGTCCTCCGGTTCTACCGGTTCACGCGGGACGCGGAGTTCTTCTTCGGCACCGTCTCCGACAACACGCTCCGGGCGGTCAAACTCCTCTTGACGGTGCTCGTGCTTTTCTTCGTCTCGGCGGGACTGTTCTACAGCGCGGAGTCGGGTGTGAACCCCGGCGTCTCGACGTTCGGCGACGCCTTCTACTACACCGTGGTCACCCTGTCGACGGTCGGCTTCGGCGACATCATCCCGGCGACGCGACTCGGGCGGTGGGTGACGGTGGCGACGATTCTGGCCGGTGTGATCCTCGTCCCGTGGCAGGCCAGCAAGATCGTCCGCGAGTGGGCCTACGCCGAGAAGGTGAACGTCACCTGCGAGAACTGCGGGCTGGCACACCACGACCCGGACGCCTCACACTGCAAGGCCTGCGGCCACGTCATCTACCAGGAGTTCGACTCCCGGCAGTGACACCGACCGCGTCGGTCGGGTGGGTCCGAGGCCGACGCGTCCGGTCACTCGTCTCGCGGCGACGACCGCTCGCCGCGGAGTGCCGAGCCCTCGTCTCGTGCCTGTGCGAGCAGTCGCCCCACGTGTGCCGAGAGGAGCGCGACGAACTGGCGTTCCGCCTCGGTGAACGCCGCCCGTGGACTCCGATCCGCGAAGCAGAGCGTCCCGTACAGCGTGCCGTCGCGGTAGACCGGTTCGCTGAGGTAACAGCCCATCCCGTGGCGGTCGTGTGCCGGATCGTCGGCGAGGTCAACCGCCTCGGGGTCGTGGAAGGCGAACGCGTTCGCACCGTCGAGACTGTGCCGGCAGTACGACTCCGAGAGCGAAGTCGTCTCCCCCCGCTCGAACGTCTCGGCACCGTCGGCGCGGACGATCTCGTGGTGGTCTCGCTCCCTGTCGACGAAGACCAGGTGCGCGTTCTCCACGTCGAGGGCCGCCCGGCCCAGCGCGAGTATCGACTCGATGCGGGCGACGGGCGACTCGCTCGCGTCGTGTGCGACCGTCCGCGCCTCGCGGCGTGTCTCACGGAGTCGGGTCTCGGTCTCGGTCTGCCGGTGTCTCTCGGTCACGTCGCGCTGAAGACCGAGGAACTTGTCCACCTCGCCGTCGACGGTGACGGGGATGATCTGGAGTTCGTTCCGGAAGGGGGTGCCGTCCCGCCGGTAGTTCTGCAGTTCGACGAACGCCGGCCGGCCGGTGTCGACTGCCTGTCGAATCTCCGCGAGTGCCTCCGGTTCGGTGTCCGGACCCTGCAGGAACCGGCAGTTGCGACCGAGGGTCTCGTGTTCCGGGTAGCCGGTGAGGCGGGTGAACTGCTCGTTGGCGTAGACGATGGGGTTGTCCGGCTTCGAGGGGTCGGTGATCGTCACGCCGACCGACACCGCGTCGAGGGCGATGTCGCGGAGTCGGACGTCGTCGGGCATCCGGTAGTCCGACATCGCCGAGACGAGTCGGGCGACCGGCGAGTCGGCGGGAGCGACCGCCTCGCCCTCCGCCGCGTCGCCGGTCGTGTCGAGTGCGGTGACTACTTCTGATCGCGTCAGGACGCCGGTCACCTCGGGGTCGTCCAGCGTGGCCCCCGCCCCGTCGTCCCGGTAGACGAACACCGGCAGGTCCGCGTCGTACGACCTGACGCGCGACAACCGAGTCGGGAGTCGGTCGTCGTCGACGACGACCACACAGTCGGGATCGACCGACGCGAGTGTGTCTCCGGCCACGTCTCCGCCGAGCGACACCACACCGACTCGCTCGTCGAGCGTATCGAGTTCGGTGAGCGGGGCTGGCACTGGCTCGGAGACGAGGAGGGCGACGACGACTGGGTGGTTCGACGGGGGTCCGGTCATAGAATCGACGTATCTGTAGACTGGTAGTCCCACCGACAGAAAAGGCTGGCGGCAGTTCTGCCCGATATCGGTACGCTCAGTCGGATTTGCGGCCCGCGACGAGCGGTTCGTCGATGTCCAACAACTCGGCGCTCCGGACCCACAACCGGCGGGCGTTCTCCGGATCGCGCGCCTCGCGTGACGGTTCGGTCGGTCGCTGGTTCGAGAAGTACCGCCCGGACAGGTCGCCCGCGCGAGGCGAGACGGCGAGATAGAGCAGTTCTGCTGCGCCGTCCGCGACCGACGTGATACCCGGGAGTCGATCGAGCGCCTGCACGAGTCGCGGCAGTGGCCCGGGGAGAAAGCGCATAAAGCCACTGCCGGGGATCGCGCCGGGGTGGACGCTGTTCGCGGTCACGTCTCTCCCCGTCGCGTCGAGTCGGCGCGCGAGTTCCGCCGAGAAGAGGACGTTCGCCAGTTTCGAGTGGCTGTACGCGCCGAACGTCGAGAACCCGTCGGGACGTGACACCGCGTCGAGGTCGAGGGTCGCGCCCTGGTGGGCGGCCGACGCCGTGGTGACGACTCGCGCGCCCGGAGCGAGGTGATCGAGGAGTTCGGTCGTCAACAGGTACGGCGACAGGTGGTTGACGTGGAAGGTGCGCTCGACGCCGAGGTCGGTCAGTCCGCCGTCGCGGAAGACGCCGCCGGCGTTGTTCACCAGCAGGTCGAGTCCGTCGGTCTCGCTCCGGACCGTCTCCGCGAGGGTCCGGACAGAGGAGACGCTGGTGAAGTCCGCCGCGACGAACTGTGCAGTCGCGCCGCGTGACTCGATGTCGGCGACCACGTTCCGCCCGGCCGACTCGTCGCGGCCGTGGACGATCACGCTCGCGCCGAGGTCGCCGAGTGCCACTGCGGCGAGTCGGCCGATGCCACTCGTCGACCCCGTGACGAGGGCCGTCGTCCCGGACAGGTCGACGTCGCGGACGCCCGCGAGGTCGAGGGGTGAAGTGCTCACGAGCGTCGGTAGGGACGCCGGGGGCAAAACGTTCGCTCCGGTTCGTCGGTCGACGCCGGCGACGCGTCCCGTGATCGGTCAGCGTCGACTGAACCGGAGGTCGTGGCTCGGGTCTTCGGCGACGACCCACCAGTGAACGTCGTCTTTCGGGTGCCGGCGGTCGACGTGACTCTCTAACTCCTGGCCGGTTTCGAAGTCACGGCCACAGAGATTACAGCGGTGGTGACGCTTCGAGGGCATACCTCTCGGTTCGCGCCGGAGCGGCCTAAGGACTCGCCCGGACACGCACGGGCGGAGTGCTCTCGTTCGGGGGCACACTGGCCTGCTCTCTCGTCGAGTCGTCGACGACTGAGGCGTACGTCGACCGTAGCCGGCTATCGACTGGTACGTACACTGACGCTCGGCGACGTGATACCTCCCGGACGCTACAGGTGACAGTCATGGACTTCGACGAATTCACCGGCACGATCCAGCACCGCCTCGAACTGCCCGGCACCGGCGAGACGGTCCGGGCGATACGCGCGACGCTCTCGACACTCGGTCAGCGTATCCCGGCCGGGGCCGCCGAGGACTTCGCGGCCTCCCTCCCGATGGAGATCGGCTGGTACATGACCGGTGCGGTGTCGGAACACGGCCAGCGGTTCGACTGGCGGGAGTTCCTCGACCGGGTGAGCGAGATCGAAGGGGCGGAGCCAGCAGACGCGGCCCACCACGCCCGCGTGATCGTCGATCTCTCGGCGAGTATCGTCCCCGAGTCGGACCTCCAGCAACTCCGCGACCAACTGCCGGAGTCGGACGCCGACGAGAACTGGGGCCAACTGTTCGAACTCGTCGACGCGGGCGGGTGGGAGGCGACACGCGGCGAGTGAACGCCGCGAGCGCACATTCGACGACGGCGAGAACGGTAATACTCTCGACACAGCCCGCAAATTTTATTTAGCGACTCACACTATCTGTGGGACGATGAGTCTCGGGGGGTCACCACGCGGGCCGAAGTCGGAGTTCGACGAGGCGCTCGACGACCTGCGGGACGGGGCGACCATCCTCGTCGACTGTGGCCTCCCGGACCGGGAACTCCGCGAGGCCGCCCGGAAGTTCTTCGGCCGGGCGGGCGTCTCCCGACCGCGTGTCCTCCTGCTGTCGGAACCGACTGTCGGCGAGACGGACGACTGGTTCCCCACGGATCGGTCGGACTCGGCACGCCACGTCGTCGACGTTCGTCCGCCCGCCCGGTCGGCGAGTGTCGTCGACGACGTGTCGTGGGACGGCGGGAACCGGGACCTCGAAGACGTGACGAGCGATCTCCTCCAGACGGTCGTCACCGCGACGATGTGTCGAGACTACCCCGGCGACCTGCGGGTCGTCACAGACCTGCGTGGACTGGTCCGCCGGCACGCCACAGACAGCGTCGAGCAGTTCGGCCGGTCGGTCGCCGGGACGGTCACGGGGTCGGGTGGGCGACTCCACCTGCTCGTGAACCGGTCTGCCGGGCCGGTGTACGGCCGACTGCGGGACTTCGCCGACGCCGAAGTCGAACTGGAGGTGCGCGACACACAACTCGCGCAACGGTGGACCCTCCCCGACTACGGGACGACGCCGTGGATGCGATTTTGATCGACATCGAGGAGACCGAGCACGGTGTCGAGATATTCGATCAGATCCAGCGGACGCGCTTCGAGTTACACTTCGACGGTGCGGTCGGTCCGGCGGAGACGGACGTATTCGAGTTTCCAGCCAAGGAGGCCGTTCGCCTCGAGACAGGGCGGGTGACGGTCCCCACGTCGGCGACGGTGTGGGCACGCTCCGACGGGGAACACTGTGCAACGACGACGGTCGACGATCCGGAAGTAGAGATCCCACTCGAGTCCGGACTGCTCCAGTTGAACGTCATCAGTGCCCCGATGAAGGTGTATCTGGTCGCGACTGGGCCCGTCTCCGTGCAGACCGGGTCTTCGAAGACAGTCATCGCTACCGAGGGAGACGGGTTCACACTGGGAGTCCGGTCGCCACACGACTTGCCTGCCGCCACAGTGACCACGACCGACGATCCGGTCGACTTCATGCGTGCAGTCTCCACGTTCGGCTCCGGATTACAGACGACGAGCCCAGAGCGCTCGTGGCAGACGCTCCGCGGCCATCCGCCGGAACTACAGCTCGGCGACGAACTCGACATCCCGACCCACCTGGACCGGCCACAGACGGACATTCAGATCGAGGTGCCACCAGCACTCGAATCCGTCTTCGCTGTCAGTACGTTGGCCTACTACCTCGGCGCAGAGGTCGTCCCGGCCAGCGAGGAGTCGACACTGATCGTCGGCGACTCCCGCTATCGACTGGGGGCGGAAGTCCCACTCCATCGGGAGGCGTCAGAGCTGCTCAGACATCTGTTTCTCATGGATACGATCGTCCGAACCGAGGGAATCTACCGGATCGATCTCCACGAACGCAGCGAACTGACGAAGGAAGTGGAACTGGACGTCCCCGAGTTGTACTCGCTCCCCATCGCGGCCCGAACCAACGAGTATCTCGACGTCGACCGACGTGTCAGTGCGAACTGTCTCTCGGGGTGGCCAGTGACGACGACCGTGACGCCGACCGCCGAGAACGGAACGTTACTCCCCTACCTGGTCGACGAACTCTCTCTCGTCCACCCGCCAGAGACGAAAGAAGTCGTCGAGGCCACGCCGACGCTGGAGGGGTTTCTCCGGAGCGACAACGACGCCCCGGCACGGCAACTTCTGTCCGCGTCCGACGTGGAGACCCCCCGGCACCAGTGGGTCGGGAGGGACCTCCCGCTCCACGCCAGTCGTCCGACGAAGGAGTCGTTCAGACGCCGGTTGCAGCGGACGCCGAAAGAAGAGGCCGAGATATCGATCACGGTCGTCTGTAACGACGATCAGATGCTCGACGAACTCTCGGCGGACCTGTATCCGGACCCCGAGTTGATCTCGTTCGACCTCTCGACCAGAACTCAGCTCACGAGAGACGAACTCACACAGGTCTTTCGCGGGACGGACGACTTCGTCCACTACATCGGCCACGGACGGGAAGACGGCGTTCAGTGTTCCGACGGGTGGCTCGACCTCCGGGAGATAGCGGAAACGGGGGTGGAAGCGTTTCTGCTCAACGGCTGTCAGTCACTCCGGCAAGGCGAAGCACTCGTGGAGGCTGGTGCCATCGGTGGCGTAGTGAGTCTGAGCGACGTCGGGAACACCCGTGCTTCGAGGCTGGGTCGGGAACTGAGCAAACTCCTGGCGTACGGTCACTCTCTGGGTATCTCGCTCCACGTTCTCCGGCAGGTCGACCTGGCACAGCAGTTCGCAGTCGTCGGACTCGATGGGTTCTCGCTGTGTCAATGCCCGGACGGTGCACCGAAACTACTCCACGTACGGGATCTATCAGCCCCCGTCGTCGCGTCCATGTACGCGTATCAGACCGAGTTGTTCAAGCTGGGGTCGGTCACTCGACCACACCTGGACGGAACAGACTGGTATCTGAACACGGGGTACATAGACGAGTACGAGATATCGAGTGAGGAGAGTCACGACTTCTTCACCGCGTCCAACTTCCCAGTGATCGTCGACGGAACGCTACGGTGGTCCCAACAGTTGTTCACCGACTGAGTTACGGTCCGTTCCCGGAGTGGCTCCCGGCGACGACCGGCATCGCCAGCAACGCCAAGGTCGTGAGCGTCACGAGAGCCTGCAGTAGTCGTGGGTGATTCTTCAGCGTGGTTTTGGCAGTCGTCTTCATGCCCACTTCTTTCTGTACCGCAAATGACAGTAAATTTATCTAAAAGATTAGCACAGGACGAGTATTAATGCATTGAAAAGTTCGAGTTCACTGCCAGAACTGACGCGCTGAATCTTCTAGTTGCTCGGCGGAAACACGCTCCCAGCAGGCGGTCTCGATCCCGACGAACGCGTCGGCGAGTTCGGTGTCCCCGAATCGGTAGCCACGGTCGGTCTCTGCGAGGAGGCCGACCGACTCCAGATGGTCGACGTGGTTCCGTACCGTCCGCGTCGAGACGCCCGATAGCTCCGCGATCTCCCGCAACGACCGCGCCCGGTCGTCGTCCGCCCGCGCGAGTGACCCGACGATCTGCACCACCGCTCTGGACGTGAGCACCGCCGCCAGTCCTGACTCTGTCACGTTCGGTCGTTCGAACCACTCCGGGATAACTGTCGGGGCGGGGCAGAATATTCCTGGTGCGAGAGCGTTAATCTCGAAAGTAATTTCGAGAATCTCGAAACAGAATTCGCGCGTCACAGGGCTTCTATCCCCTGAAAACCGCAAAAGAACCAGTAAGTATATCTTGGTCCGCACTGTATCTCTCTGTGCAGTCGTTGCCCACGGATGCAATCGGGGTGCTATCGTGCCCACGGTTCCCCCGATTTCTCCTCAGGTGATCCGATCCTCCGACGTCGCACGTGTCTACCGGTCGGTCTCCCCACCGAGTCCGTCGCGGGACCGAACCTGCTTTATCTGTTTAGGCCCGCCTAAAACACATGGAGACCGATCAGACGACGGCCGACGTGGTAGTAGTCGGTGGCGGCGTCGCCGGGTTGTCGGCGGCGACGTTCACCGCGCGGGCCGACCTCGACACCCTCGTCCTCGACGCCGGCGGGTCGATCCTCCGCCGGAACGCTCACCTGGAGAACGTCCCCGGCTTCCCCGCCGGGATCGACGCGCGCCTGTTTCTCGACTTACTCTCCGAGCAAGCCGAGCGTGCCGGGTGTCGGCGCGTCGAGGCGACAGTCACCCGCCTGCGCCAGCGGGACCACGAACCGGACCGCCCCCGTTTCACCGTCGAGACCGCAGACGGCGACCGGTACGAGTCGCGGTACGTCGTCGCCGCGACGAAGAACACGGTCGAGTACCTCACGGGGGTCGACGGCGTCGAACTCGTGGATCGCGGCAAGACGTTCGTCGCCACCGACGAACGCGGTCGGACCGGCGTGCCGGGACTGTACGCCGCCGGACGACTCGCCGGCAAGCCGCACCAGGCGGCCGTGAGCGCCGGCCACGGCGCGGAGGTCGCGGTGACGCTACTGGAAGACGACGAGCGACCCTTCTACCACGACTGGGTCGCCCCTGACGGCTACTTCACGGACCGCGGCCGGGACGTGCCGCCGGGTTGTGAGGAGATCGACGCGACCGAACGCGAGGCGCGAGACGCCGAGTCGCGCACGCTACTGCGGGACCGACTCGCCGAACCACATCCGTCGGACCAGCCGACACACCCCAGTCTCGTGGACGACGAGCCTTCGGACTAGTTCGGGACGACGAGCACTCGAACTCGTTCGGGACGACGAGCCTTCGGACTAGTCCGTCTCGGTCGCGCCCGCGTCCGGGCGGAACGCCCTGCTCCTCGCCTGCCACGCGCCGCTCCGGAAGCGCGCGAGCGTCACGAGTGCCGGGACGGTCGTCTCCGCGAGCAGTGCGAGTTGGAGGCCGACGACGCCGAGTGCGGTCACGGTCCCGGCCCACGCGACCGGGAGCGCGACGAGATACAGCCCCGCGAGGGTGGCGAGAAACGGGATCGTCGTGTCGCCCGCCCCGCGTAAGGTGCCCGTCACGGAACCGTCGATGCCCAGCGGGATCACGCTGAGCGCGGCGACCGCGACGAACGCGGCGGTCAGTGGGACGTCGGCCGGATCGACGAAGACGCCGGCGACCGGTTCTGCGACCGCCACGACCGCGACGCCGGCGAGGACGTAGACGACCGCAGAGAGTTTCGTGATCTCCCAGCCGTAGGTCGCGGCGTCGGTCTCCGCCCCGTCGCCGAGTGCCTGCCCGACGAGCGTCGAGGACGCGATGGAGAACCCCCAGCCGAAACTGTCCAGCAGGCCACGCACCTGTCTGGCGACCCCCACGGCGGCGACCGCGACCGGACCGAAGACGGCCGCGATGGCGAGCAGTGGGAAGACGACACCCGCCTGTGCGACCCGGCGCGCGACGAGTGGCCCGCCGATCCGGACGAGTTGCCGGACGAGTGCGAGATCCGGCAGGCCAGCGAAGCGGAGCGGGAGCGGACTCGCGCCCCGGCCGAGATACGAACGCCCGGTCATCCCCCACGCGAAGACGCAGGCGACGATCACCGTGGAGACGGTGGTGCCGACCGCCGCGCCGGCCACGCCGTAGCCGAGACCGAGGACTAGGACGCCAGAGAGGAGAATGTTCAGGAGGGCCCCGGAGACGCGCATCGCCATCGGGGTGCGGGTGTCGCCGACCCCGGCGTACGTCCTGGAGGCGACGAGGTTCAGCGCCTCGAAGACGAGACCGGGGGCGATCACTGCGAGGTAGACCGCCCCGTAGCCGAGCGTCTCGCCGCCGAGAGAGTCGCGGCCGAGACCGAACAGCGAGACGAGCGTGTCGGCTTCGAGTGCGTAGAGGAGCGCGACCGGCACCGCGAGCAGGAGGGTGACGAGGATACTGGCTTCGACGGCCTGTCGTGCCCGGTCGTCGTCGCCGCCGCCGTAGTTCTGCGAGACGAGCGAGATGGTCCCGCCCGCCAGGCCGATGAAGGCGAACTTCCCGACCGCCCAGTAGGCGTTGGCGAGGGTGACGCCGGCGACTGCGGTGGGACCGACCGCGATGCCGACGACCGCGAGGTCGACGGTGCGCTTCGACATGATGGCGAAGCCGGTGACCACGCGGGGCCACGCGAGCGCGGTGGTCTCTCTGAGTCGGGACTCCTCGATGATGCCAGCGCGTGCGAGGAGGCCGGCGAGAAACGCGACGAGTGGGTGGCGGCTGTCCACAGCGTGTGGTGGGTCGGGAGTGACAAACCGATTCCGACCTGCACTGAGGTCGTGGTCTTGGTCTTGGTCTTGGTCTTGGTCTTGGTCTTGGTGGGTGGCTGTGTGTTCGCTGTTACTGTGGTGGTCCTAGGCTCGCAGACCACGCTCACGACCGACACTGCACCGTAGACCGCATCCGCGACCACACCACAGACCGCAACCACGACAGCACCGGCACCGCAGACCGCGACCGCGACAGCAACAGTGACCGCGACTGCACCGCTACTCGATCCGGTGCAACCGGAATACTCGACCGCATCCGCGACAGCACAGCACCGCGACCGCAACTGCGACAGCACCGCGACCGCAACTGCGACAGCACCGCCACCGCACCGCCACCGCAGACAGCACCGCACCTCGTCCTCCCCAGCCTCGGCGGGGGTTCTCCGCACCGCCCACCCCCGCCTCCCTCGCGCGCGAGGAACCGCGCGCGCCGAAACTTGGCGAAACGCTCACGCCACGCTCGTCACCCAACCACTCGCCGACGACCGGGAATCCGGGCGGACGCGATCTGGTGACGACCGAGACCGGGCAGTGTCCGAGCGACAGCGAGTGACCTGCCCGCAGTTCGGTCGTCAGCAGTCGGGGAGGTGTGGGGAGCTACTGCGAGTGCCGGATTCCGACCCGCGAGCGTCACGCTGGGTGACCACCAGTAGCGACACGATCGGTCGCACATCCGGGTGGGACTTTCACCTCTCGTTTCGCACGACGTATTCGACCAAGTTCTCCACGACAAATTAGACGACGCTCTCCACGACGTATTCGACAGAGTCGTCGCCAGCTCACCTCCCTGAAGCATCCCCGCAAGATCCGACGCAAAAGACCTAGTACCCGACTGCTGTCTCGGAGCGACTCTCCGCCTCCTCGAGCCAGTCCGGGTCGGGGACCGTCGTCGAGCCGACGTCGGTCAACTCGAAGCGCCACTCGGCGCGCACTTCCTCACCCGACTCGGTCTCGCCGACCAGCGTCCACCCGGTCGAGCGTGCCAGTCCGTCCTCGTCCACGAGGCTCATCAGCACGAAGTCGGTGACGGTCACGTTCTCCTCGCCGCCGAACGCCGAGGTGCCGTACTGCCGCCAGAGCAGCGGATCGCGGTACTCGTAGCGCGTGACGGAGACGCCGTCGAAGGTCTCGGTGCCGACCATCTCGGCGTCCGAGAGGTCGTCGTAGGCGAAGGCCGCACCGCGCGAGAGGGCGACGTCGATCGGATCACCCGCGAAGGGCGTCACCTGGTAGAAGACCTCCTCGTCCTCGCCGAACCGGGTGTAGCTCGTCCCGTCCGCGACGAAGCGCTCGTAGCTCGTCGCCGACGCACCCTCCACCGAGAGGACCTCGCTGGTTCGGTTGCCCGCGACGTCCACCCGGTAGCTGTTCGACATCGTGGTGGTCTCACCGTCTACCTCCGTCACGGTGAAGGTCCACGTGCTCGTGAAACTGCCCGCCTCACGCAGGATGGTCTCGGGGTCCGCCACGTCGAACTCGTCGTCCGCACCGGAGTCGCCGGCCCCGCCGGAGCCGCCACCGCCGCCGGATCCACCCCCAGTGGGTGTCGCGTCGGTCGGTACGTCCGCGCCGGTACAGCCCGCGAGCACGAGCAGTAGCGCCAGTGCTATCGAGAGTATCTGTGTTCGTGTCATCACGTCCGAGACGACGCGAGAGAGCTTAACGTAGTATCCTCGACAGATACTGGTGGGCGGGGGACATCGCGGCGACTCCCTCCTCAGTCCGTGGGTGACGCCTGTCCGAACCGCCCGGTCGGGAGTCGGAGTTCGTCCAGGTCGGGCAGGTGTTTCACGTTGAAGACGACCCGGAGGTCGTCGGAGACCGGCCCGTCGAGACAGGAGAGCCGGAAGCCGCGATCCAGCATCTCCCGTGGGAGGATGTGCCCGCGCTGGTCGGGCATCTCCCCCTCGACGACCGCGACCGCGCAGTTCGAGCAGGCTCCGCCCCGGCAGGCGTAGGGCCAGGCGAAGCCCCGCGCCTCGGCGGCCTCCAGCAGTGTCTCACCCTCCTCGACGACGAACCGACCGTAATCGACCGGGTCCAGGTCGGTCTCGCTCGCCTTCTCGAAGAGGTCCTCGTCGTCCAGACTCCACCCCAGGTCGACGATCGCCTGATAGTCGAGATACTCGACGCGTGCGCCGGTCTGCTCGGCGTCCGCGTCCTCCGGGTCGGACTCGCTCCCGTCGGCGCTGTCACTGCCGTCGCTCTCGGCGCTTTCGCCCGACCCGTCACTCCTGTCGCCCGCCGCTTCGGCGACTTCGAGTTCGTCGTCCACGTCGCCGGCTTGAATCCGGGCGTAGGCGTCCTGGACGCGCTGGAACTCCTCGGCGGAGCCGCCGTGATCGGGGTGTGACTCCTTCACACGCTGGCGGTACGCGTCCACGATCTCACCGTCGTCGGCGTCCGGGTCGACACCGAGTACCTCGAACGGGGTTGCCACGAACCGTGGTTAGGCCGGCACCGGTATAGGTGCCACGGCACCGGCACGGCCCCGCCCGGTGAACGGGAGCGTGGTTCGGACGGACAAGACACTTACCGGCGACGGGCGAGCGTCGAACTATGCGCCCTCCACACACGCGCAGATCCGTCCTCTCGGCGGTCGGTGCGGCCCTCCCGGTCGCACTCGCCGGTTGTCTCGCGGGGACGCCGGGCGACGATCCGGCGACCGGTGACGACTCGCCTGCCGACGACGGGTCGCCCGAGGAGTCACAGACCGACGAACAGCCCACGGGGTCGACGCCGCGCGGCCGGCCCGAGGTGGACTGCGCGACGGCGTCCCGGCCGCCGGTGTCGCCGATCGGCGACGCGGAGACGCCGACCGACGCCTCGCGCTACCCGGAACGACCGGACTCGGTGGCCGACGAATCCGCAGTCGAGACCTACCTGACCGAGTACGAACGCGCCTACCGTCGGAACAGCCTCGCCGAGGGGTACGGCGAGGAGTTGACGACCGCCGGTGTCCCACTCGGCAGCACGCGTGTCTTCGACTCGCGGGAGGGGTCGGCGGTCGTCCGCGTGCGCTACCAGTACTACTACGAGTACTCGGACGACGACCCGGATACGACAGCAGTGATCCACGCCGACTCCGCGACGACCTACGCGACCTACTACCTCGACGACCGAGTGCTGGTCCGTGCCGAGGAGACCGGGCGACTGGCCGACGAGTCCGTCCTCCGGCCCGACCCGTGGTCGAGCGGCACGGTGGTCGAGTGCTGGGAGTGACCGACAGAGCGGCTACTGCGACGCCGACCGACCGGCTACTGCGACGCCGACAGAGCGGCGTCCGTCGGCGGGACGGCGGCCGAACGTCTCACTCTTCGGCGGGTGCGACGTCCTGCCAGGAGGACTCACCGAAGAACGACTGGAGTGCCATGAGCGCGCCCACGTACGTTCCGAGGACGACGACGACGAACGGGACCACGAGTGCCAGCACGAGACTACCCAGCGGGTTGGCTCCGAGCAACTGGAGGAGGAGCATACCAGAGGATCGACTCCACTGACGAATAGTATTGTCGAATTCGGGCACAACCATCTCGTGTCCGTGAAGACGACCCCTGTCTCAGACGACTCTGGACTCGGCACGTCCCGAGCGACACGCACACGAGTCGGTGCCGTCGCGGACTGTCCCGTGGGTCCCGCGTCGGGTCGCAGTAGACGACGGCACGGGCCCCGCGAGCCACGGCACCGTCCGCGGTGAGTGGGGTTACTCGGGGTCCGGTGGCGTCAGATCGCGCTGGAACTCGTCGAACTGGTCGAAGTCGTCGGGCAACTCGTACTCCACCACGCGCTCTGCGCTCCGGTTCTCGCCGCCGGCCTCCAGCGGTTCGGCCACCGACTCCCACCCCGGCTTGACCTTGATACTCTTGGCCGGCGACCCGACCGCGATGTGGTGGTCCGGGACGTCGCCCTGTACGGACGCCTTCGCGCCGACGACGGCGTTCTTGCCGACCCGGCAGCCAGCCCGGATCATCGTGTCGAAGGTGACCCGCGCGTCGTCGTCGATGATCGTGTGGTAGTTCGTCACCTGCGTCTGGTCCACGATGTCGTGGTCGTGTGAGTAGACGTGCGCGCTGTCGGAGATGGACACCCGGTCGCCGATGGTCAGTTTCCCCCGGTCGTCGAGGTGCACGTCGTCGTGGACGACAACGTTGTCGCCCAGCGAGATGTTGTGGCCGTAGGTGAAGCTGATCCCCTTGAAGAAGCGACAGTTGTCCCCGCACTCCTTGAACAGGTGGTTGGCGAGCATCTGGCGGAAGCGAAGCGCGAACTCGATGTTGTCGGCCATCGGCGTGGCGTCGAACTGCCGCCAGAGCCACTGGAGGTACTTCGACTGCTTGAACCGGAGTTCGTCCTTCTCGGCGTAGTACTCCGACTCCAGCGTGGCGTTGCAGGGGTCGTACCCCTGCAGTCGGACGCGCGTCGCGGCCGAGACGGGTTTCCCCTTCTGCCAGCGCTCGTACGCCTCCCGGTCCCCGTAGAGATCGACGAGAACGTCCTGCACCACGTCGCAGGTGTCCTCCTCCGAGGAGAGTCGTTCGTCCACCTCGTCGATGAACGCCTGTACTCCTTCCTCCGCCTCGGCGGGGAGAGAGACGTGTCGCTTGGTCATTGTCCTTCCTTGGCTGGCGTCGTTGAAATGAATTCTGTTGTGCGAACCCGACGCCGGACCGTACGACTCGACCACCCGAGCGGACTCGCGGTCCGTGCGCCCTCCGACGCGGTCGTCGGTCCACCGCCGGCCTGTCTGTCAGTCGATCCCGCCGGCGAAACGTGAGGTCTTTGCCTTCGACCGACAGTCGTGGGGTATGCACCGACGACACCGACGGCGACTCGACAGCGTCGCCCCAGACGGTGGCGATCCACACGAGACGCCGCGCTGGACGCGCGAGCAAGCGGGCCTGATCGAGCGCACCGACGAGACGACCGCGCCGATCGTCTACCCGCCGGCGGAGAACCTCGACCCCGATCACCACATCTGGGACACGTGGCTCGTCCGCGAACGTGACGGCTCCATCGCCGACGTCGACGGGTACCGTGTCGTCGTCGCACTGACGGCCGACTCCGACCTCCTCCCCGGCAAGCGCCACGACACCGCCACTCTCCGGTTCTACTACTCCCGCGACGGTCGCGACTGGCACCTCGGCGGGCGCGTCTTCCCCGAATCGACCGCGCTCGGGTCCCGGCAGTGGGCCGGCAGTGCGCTGTACGACGACGGCGACCTCTACTGCTACTACACCGCCGCCGGCGAACGCGACGAGACCGACCTCTCGTACACCCAGCACATCGTCCTCGCCGAGGGTGGCCGTCTCCACGCGGACGACGACGGCGTCCGCGTCGAGGGCACCTTCGACCACCGGTCGCTGCTCCGACCGGACGGCGAGTGGTACGAACGCGAGGGGCAGTCCCGCGGGATGATCTACACCTTCCGGGACCCGTGGTTCTTCGAGGACCCCGCGACCGGCGAGACGTACCTGCTGTTCGAGGCGAACACGCCGGTTCCAGAGGGGTCGTCGCTCTGTGGCGGCGACGCGGCCCAGCAGGAGTTCAACGGCTCGGTCGGTATCGCCCACTCCCCGACCGGCGACCCGACCGACTTCGAACTCCGCCCACCGTTGCTCGACGGCGTCTGCGTCAACCAGGAACTCGAACGCCCGCACGTCGTCGTCCGCGACGGCCGCTACTACCTGTTCGTCTCCAGCCACATGCACACCTTCGCGCCGGGTCTGGAGGGGTTCGACGCGCTGTACGGCTTCGTCGCCGACTCCCTGCGGGGCGACTACCGACCGCTGAACGACTCGGGACTGGTCGCCACGAACCCAGCGAACGCGCCGTTTCAGGCCTACTCGTGGCTCGCCTACGGCCACCGCGAGGAGGTGCTCGTCACCTCCTTTGTCAACTACACCGAGTTCGACCGCCCCTCCCTGGACGACGTGGCGTACCTCCCGGAGTCCGAACAGCGCCGGCGCTTCGGCGGGACGCTCGCACCGACTCTCAGACTGCGACTCGACGGCGACCGGACTCGCATCGTCGGCACCCTCGACCACGGCCACCTGCCGACCGCCGACGAAGCCCTGCCGGAGACCGACGACGAACGCATCGAGCGTCTGCGGCGCGAGCAGGACGGCACGGGTCGCGGCTACTGAGTCACGCTCACGCTCACGGTCACGCTCACGGAGCGCCTGCTCGCCTCACTCTCCGGCCGGGACCGTCCCGTCGAGGTGCCACGCCCGCAGATCACTGATCGTCACGTCCCCGCCGGTCGCGCGGAGACTGACACCCTCGGCGTCCTCGCGGGTCGGGTAGACGCGACTCGTGAGACACCGCGCTTCGTCGGCGAACAGTTCGACGATCGAACCGTCGGCGAACAGCCGAAGCGACAGCGTCCCGTCGCCGACCGGGAGTCGCTGTTCGTCGGTCGTCGCGCCCGCGGCTCTCGCGTCGCCATCTCGCCCGAGGCCGTTCGTCGAGTCGGTTCTGTCGACGACCACCGCCTCGCCGTCGTACCGAAGCCGGGTGTGCTCGGTGCCGGCGGGGGACTCGAACAGTGAGAGCGTCAGTGTCGCCCCGGGTTCGAGGTCGAACTCCCCGGCGAGTTCGTAGCGGTTCCCCGCGAGTGGGAGTCGGCGGTGCTCGCCGGCCGAGAGTGTCAGCGTCTCGCCGGCCGAGTCGTCGTCGCCGACGACCTGGTCGCCGCGAAGCGCGGTTAGCTCTCGGGCCGGTCGCTGGCGGAGTCGGCCCTCGTCGGTCACGTCCAGTTCGCGCGGCAGGGAGAGACAGCCGGACCAGCCGGCCTCCCACTGCGCTTTCGTGGACCGGGCTTCAGGGAGCCAGCCGAACAGCAGGGTCCGGCCGTCGTCGGTCTCTAGCGACTGTGGGGCGTAGAAGTCGCCGTAGTCCAGCTTGTCGTGTGACTCGACCCGGAAGCCCGGCGAGACGAGGTCGGCGGATCCGACGAAGTACACCACGTCCTCGTAGTTCGAGACGTGGAGCAGGTCGTAGTCGCCGAACCGGAGGAGTTCGGGACACTCCCAGACCGCGCCGCTCCCCTCCCAGTCGCCGGTCAGCAGGGGGCCGACGTACTCCCACTCGTCGAGCGTCTCGCCCCGGTAGAGCAGGGCCGTGCCACCCACGTCGGTCACGCCGGAGCCGATGACGTGGTACCAGGTGTCCCGGTCGCGCCAGACGCAGTGGTCGCGGAACTCCGCCGACCAGTCCTCGGTCGAGAGCACGTCGAGGTCGGTCGGGGCCGACTCGATGACCGGGTTCGCGGGGTCCTTCTGCCAGCGGTCCAGCGTCTCGTCGGGCGAGACGGCGAGACAGGGCAACTGTGCTCGCTCTCTGCCGCCGGTGTAGAGAATCGTCGGCGTCCCGTCGTCGTCCACGGCACACCCGGACCAACAGCCGTCCCGGTCCGGACCATCTGGATCGGGTGCGAGCGCGACGGGTCGATCTTCCCAGTGGACCAGGTCGTCGGAGACGGCGTGGCCCCAGTGGATCGTCCCGTGGAACGGGCCGGCCGGGTTGTACTGGTAGAAGACGTGGTAGCGCCCGTTCCACTGGATCAGCCCGTTCGGGTCGTTGAGCCACCCGGCCGGGCCGGCGAGGTGGTAGCCGGGTCGGTGGTGGTCGTCGGCGAGTCGCTCGCGCATCGCGGTGAACCCCGTCGTCGCCCCGCCAGCATCGTCGTCAGCAGGCGGCCCGGCGACACCGGGGCGATCCGAGAACGCCGGGTAGCGGTCGCCGGCGAGCAGGGTCAGGGCGTTGCGGACGAACCGCTCCTGTGTCGTCGCCACCTCGTAGTCCGGCGCGAACTCGTCGTGAAAGCGGAGTTCGGAGCCGGCACCGAGGACGTGGCCCGCGCCGTGGTGCCACTCGATCAGCGACTTCCGGGCGACCTCGTAGTCGGCCCCGCGCACCGCCGACGCGAGCACCTGCCCCTCGCTCGGCAGGACGTGCTCGTACCGGGCGTAGGCCTGCTGGCTCCCCGAGGGCCGGGTGTACACCGGCAGGTCCGGGAACGACTCGAAGACCGGGTGATCGGCGTGGAGTCGCTTGGCGAGGAAGCCGCCGCCGTTCGGCAGTTCGTCGGTGCCGGTCGCGTCCGGCGGGACCGTGTCGATACCGAGTCTGTCCACCGCCGACAGCGCGTGCCCCGACAGCAGGAGGCCGCCGCCGTCGGCGACGAACGTGTCGAGCGTGTCGGCGGCGCCCGCCGGGAGCACGTCGGCGTCGTCCGTACCCAGCGGTCGGTCACGGTGCCACCAGCAGGCGTCGAACGCGGCGAGTCGACTCGCGTCGGCGACGTCACCGAGTCGGAGCGAGTCGGCGTCGAACGCCGAGGTACACCAGTCGCGGGCCGCCTGTTCGTCGGCAGAGAGATCGTCGCCACAGAGAAACGCGACGCGAACCGAACCTTCGTCCATCGTTCCCACGAGACGCAGGGCGGACTAAGAGTTGTCGGACGCGGCGCGCGAGTCGGCGCTCGCGTCGCCACCTCGCACGACCCGCCCACCGAGCAACCGTACCCGATAAGTGCGCGCCACCCTAAGACGGGCACATGAACTACCGAGAACTCGGGTCGTCCGGTGTCGAGGTGTCCGAAGTCGGCTTCGGTGCGTGGGTCGTCGGCACCGACTGGTGGGGCGACCGCACAGAGGAGCAGGCCGTCGAGATGGTCCAGCACGCGCTGGATCGCGGTGTCAGCTACATCGACACCGGCGACGTGTACGGCCACGGCGACAGCGAGGAACTGATCGGGCGGGCCATCGCCGACCGGCGCGAGGAGGTCACGCTGGCGACGAAGATCGGCTACGACTTCTACAACAACCCGCAGGCCGGCCACGGCGAACTCCCGAAGCGCGTCGACCCGGAGTGGATCGACACCGCCGTCGAGCGCAGTCTGGACCGACTCGACACGGATCACGTCGAGTTCCTGCAACTCCACAACGCGAACGTCGACGAGGTGACGCCCGACGTGGTCGAGAAGCTGGAGGAACTGAAGGAAGCTGGCACGGTCGAGGCGATCGGCTGGGCGCTCGGTCCCTCCATCGGGTGGCTCGCTGAGGGCGACCGTGCGGTCGAACTGGAGGTTTTCGACGCGGTCCAGACCGTCTTCAACGTCTTCGAGCAGACCCCCGGTCGGCACTTCCTGGAGACCATCGAGGCGACCGACTCGGACACGTCGGTCATCGCCCGCGTGCCGCACTCCTCGGGCCTGCTGAACGAGCAGGTGACCCCCGACACCGAACTCGGCAAGGGCGACCACCGTGCCCACCGACCGACCGCGTGGTACGAGGCCGGCTGGGAGAAACTGGAGGCGCTGCGCTTCCTCGAACGCGACGGCGAGCGCACGATGGGGCAGGCGTCGATCCAGTGGCTCCTGAGCCACGACGCGGTCGCCTCCGTGACGCCGACGTTCCGGACCACCGACGACATCGACGAGTGGGCCGCCGCGCCGGACACGCCCGCACTCTCCGAGGAGGAGGTCGCCCGTGTCGAAGAACTGTACCAGCAGAACTTCGGCGTCGAACGCGACGACGGGATGGACGCGCTTCGCTCGTCGGTGGGCGGCGAGGACATCGAAGCCGCCGGGGTCGACAAGCAGGCCGCAGGCGACTGATGACCTCGCCGCTCGTCTCGACCACGACGCTCGCGTTCGCCGCGATCACGGCGGTCGCACACGCGGTCCTCGCCGGGTGGGTGTACCGCGACGCCGAGTCGCGCGAAGTGGACGCGACGCCGTGGGTCGTCGCCACCCTGCTGACCGGCGTGCTCGGTGCCGGCGGCTACCTGCTCGTCGGTCGGGACTGAGCGCGTCTGCGCGGAGGGCCCGCCCGTCGTCCCTCTCCGCTCGTGACGAAGTCTCACACCAGAGGAACGCTTTTCAGTCGGTCGCTCGATACCCGGTCCGTGACAGACAGCAGTGACGACGACGCGGACGGTGGGCCGCCGCCACAGGAACCGGTGACTGGCGAGTCGGTGACCCTGACGGTCGGCGACAGCGAGTACCGCGGCCGACTGAACACGCCCGACGGCGGGTCGGACCGCGGCATCCTCGTGGTGCCGGGCGCCGGCCACGGTCCCTTCGGGACGGTGTTCGCCACCTTCGCCGACGCGGCCGCGGAGCGTGGCTTCACCGTTGCGCGCTTCGAGACGTGGGCCGATCACGAGGAGGTGGAGGCGAAGACACCCGAACAGCATCGTGCGGACATCGCGGCGGGCATCGACTTGCTGCGCTCGCAGGGCTGTGAGTCCGTCGTACTCGTCGCCAAGAGTTTCGGAGGGGGACTGGCGCTCCGCTGTGGCCCACTGCCGGTCGAGCGCATGGTGCTGTGGGCACCGGCGGTGTCGTTCGAGGACGGCGAGAGCTTCCCGTCGCTCGGGGCCGACGAGTTGGCCGGCATCGACGTACCGGTTCGTATCCTGCAGGGCGAGGACGATCAGGTGGTGTCGGTCGAGACTGCCCGGCAGGTGACCGAGCACCTGCCGAGGGGTGAACTGCTCGTGTTCGAAGGCGAGGACCACTCGTTCATGCACGACGAGGCGCGCGTGATCGAGCGGACGCTCGACTTCTGCGAGTAGGCCGAGTCGGTCGACCTCTGCGAGTGGTCGGCGTTCTCAGACCTGCTGGATCTCCTCGAAGGGCTGGACGACGACGAAGCCGCCCTCGTCGAAGGCCATCTGGTAGCGTTCGTCCGAGGACTGGCCGACGAGGTCGCTCAGGCTCCGGTTGCGCTCGATGCTCGGCGAGCAGTCGGCGCTCCACGCGACGGTCGCGTTGGGGTCGGTGCGGACCGGCGGCTTCAGGACCAGTGGTTCGCCGTGGGTGGTGATCGCCACGGTGCCCGGCCCCGAGAGGAAGACGTTCGTCAGGCCGGCCGCGGAGGCACCGCCGAGGCTTCCGATCGTACCGATCTCGTAGTCGACCTGCTCCTCGAAGGCCAGCACGTCGTTACCGTTGACCGAGATGGACTCGTCGGCGTCGAGCGAGAGCAGTTGGATCTCCTTGCCCTGGTCGGCGAGGTAGACGCTCCCCTGTCCACTCACCTCCATGACCGGGGTCCCTTCGCTGGTGGCCTTCGACTTGATGTAGCCCGTCAGACCGCCCTCGGCGTTGCTCTTGCCGGCGAAGGAGAGGTCGCCGTCGAAGGCGACCATCGACCCGGCCTTGGCGAGCACGGTCCCGTCGACGTTCACGTCGAGGAGTTTGCCGTTCTCTAACTGGAAGCTGTCCTGGTCGTCTTTCGGTGCGTTCGTCTCGACGAATTCGTCTACGTCCATTGTGTCACGAGTCGCGGGGACTCGGGCGTGGGTTCTGCCCGATCGGTGATATAGTTGCGGGCCGGACCGGCCGACGTCTCGTCGCGTTCCCCGTGGTTGTGTCTCTCGTACCCGGCGTGGCCGTGACGAGAGCGTGCTCGGTGCCAGTACCCTTCCGACGAGCACACCGGTCGGCCGGACTGGTCTCGCTCCCGACAGTGGCCGCGATGGAGACAGCACCTCGGCGACCGAAGCGACCTGACGGCTACGAGTGGACAGAAAACCGGGGCTGGAGCGTCTGCGTCGCAGGGCCCGCGAGTGGGCGAGTGGGCGGTTCAGCGATTTCGGGGGGTGTTGAACTCGCTCCCGAGGCGGGTGAGGTAGACGAGGAGGACGGCCCCCAGAATCGCCGCGCCGACGGTGGCGACGGCGATCTGGAGCAGGCTCCCGCCGACGAAGAAGGCGACGAAGGTGCCCGAGAGCGCGACCGTGACGACGAACCCGGCCTTCAGTTGGTTGCTCGCGGTCGCACGCTCGGCGTCGTTCATGCTCGGGCCGACCATCAGTCGTCGCCTCCGGTCTCGACCGGGGCGCTGACGTGCATCCCGACGAACAGCCACTCGTCGCTCCTGCGTTCGAGGGTGCCGGACCAGCGCGTCTCGAAGTCGTAGTCGGTGCCGCGCTGGGTCCACGACATCCGGACTTCGTCCGAGAACCAGCCCCAGTCGTCGCGCTCGGTGACCCTGAGGTCGTGGCTCTCGACGGTCCAGTCGTCGGTGACCCGACTCTGTTCCCGCAGGCCTTCGGCGATCTCGTCGTAGCCGTCGAGTCGTTCGCCGACGCCGAACTTCACCACGTCCGGGCGCTCGGCGAAGTACGGGGCGAGTGGTTCGCCGCGCCTGAGAGCCTCGTAGTAGTCTCTGACCATCGCCTCTGCGCTCATACATGATTCGAGGGGCTGGAGGGATTTGAACGTACCCGAACGCGTCGGCTGGTGTGACCGGAGCGACCGAAGCGATCGGCGAGGGCACAGACGGTTCCGGCGCGCGCGACTTCGACGCGCGCGAGGGAGGGTTCCGGGCGGTGCCGAGCGGAACCCGAGGTTGGGGAGGAGCGCGGTGCTGTCGTGGTTGCGGTCGCTGTGCAGTGCTGTCGCGGTCGCTGTGCAGTGCTGTCGCGGTCTGCGGTTCCGTGCGTACTCCCAGGTGCGGTCGCGGTGTGGTCGGTGTCGCGGTCTGCGGTCGCGGTGCCGTATCTGTCGCGGCCGCAGTCCTCGGTGTAGTAGCCATCACAGTCGGAGACACACCGGGAGTAGTTCACCGCGATTCACACGAAGACGGTATCACGCGTACGTATCGTCAGCCGTGCGTCTGCCGATGGCAGAGGCTTTTTGCTGTCGCCACGTGAGCCACGAGTATGAGCGACTTCAACCTCGACCTGCGGAACGCCGAGGCCCACCTCGACGAGGAGGAGGGCCTGTCGGCGGACGTGGTCCTCGGGGTCCTCGACGGGACCGACGATCCAGAGGAGTGGATCGACGAAGTGAAATCGGGCAACGTGCTCGTGTTGTCGGTGCAGGGCGACCTCAACAAACTCGCCGCCGGGTTCGCCCGCGACATCAAAGACATGGGCGGCGAACTGATGCACTTCCGTCAGTTCCTCGTCGTCTCGCCGCCGGGTATCGACATCGACACCGACCGCCTGTAGTGGACCGGAGTCACTCGTCCGACGACGACAGTCCCACCGACTCGTCGACTTCCGGTTCGTCCGCCTCGGAGAACACCGACACGTCGACCGATTCCACCGCGTCCGATACCGATCAGTCACCCGTCATCAGCCACGGCCGACGCACCCTGGTCGCTCGCGTCCGGCGGTGGTTCCTGCTGACCGGCGACCGGTGGTACGTCACCGCCGTGATTCTCCTCGCCATCTTCGTCGGACTCGGACCGGTCGGCCACGCCCTCGTGCCGGTCGGTCCCGACACCTTCGGCCCGAACGCGGTCCGGCCGCTGTTGACGACACTGCTCAGTGGCTCGTTTCTGCTCGTCTCTATCGTCGTCTCGATCAACTCGCTGTTCGTCTCACAGGAGCAGACGCCACTGGGCCGGCAGTTCGACCGCATCCGGGACGTGGGTGAGTTCCGCCGGGACATCGAGTCACTGATCGACACGCCGATCAGTCCCGCCGAACCTGCTCGCTTCCTCCGCCTGCTGACCGGGAGTATCCTCGCCCGCGCGCAGTTGATCGACGAGGACATCGACGAGTCGGTCGCGCTCGGCGACGCCGCCGCCCGAACCGCGCTCCGGTCGGGCGTCGACTCGTACGTCACCCACCTCGCCGAGGAGACACGCGTCGTCAGTAGCGCACTGGACGACGCCGACAGCACCTTCGAGTTGGTCGTGGCGACGATGGACTATGACTACAGCCGACAGGCGAACGACCTCCGGCGACTGCGCTCGGGGCACGACCTGCCCGAGGAGGCGGAGGCGCGCATCCAGTCGATTCTCGATCTGCTCCAGTACTTCGCCACCGCCCGCGAGTACTTCAAGACGCTCTACTTCGGCCGGGAGTTCGCCGACCTCTCGAACGGCTTGCTCCTCGTCTCGTTGCCGACCATCGCGCTGGTCGCGTTCGTCCTCCTGCATCTGAACAGTTTCGGCGACCTCCACGCGGTGGCGACGCTGGTGACGACCGTCGCGCTGGCTCCCTTCGCGCTCCTCGCGGCGTACGTCGTCCGGGTCGGCACCATCGCCAGACGGACCCGCGCCTCGGGGCAGTTCGTCGTCGAAGAACGGTCGATGGCCGGGCGCACGCCGACCGACGACTGAGCTGTCGGCACGCGCAGAGAGACGAACCTGCCCGACTCCGACGCTCAGTCCGCGAGGAACGTCAGCCAGTGGCCGTCCGTCTCTCGTACTCGAACCCCGCCGTCGACCGACTCCCGCGCCACCACGCTGTCTCCGAGTGCCGACACCGCCGACTCGGGGTCGTCGGTTCGCAGGCCGAGGTCGACGTGGACACCGCCACGCGCGTCGGCGAGACCGAGTTGCGGTTCCCACAACTCCAGGTCGAACGGTCCCCGGAGTCGCACCCGCCTGCGATCCTCGCCCCGATCCACGACCTCGAACCCGAGTGCGGTGTAGCGTGACTCGGCGGCGGCCAGGTCGGCGACCTCCAGGACGATCTCGAAGATGCCGGTCAGCGGTGGAGTGTCGTCGGACGGTGTGTCGGTGACGTCCGCGTCGGCGGGTGCAACCGACGCCTCGTCGTCGCCGACGCCACCGATCCCGCCGATCTCGACGCAGTGGTCGTCCGGATCGTCCACGTACAGCGACCGGTAGCTGCCGAACTGGTGTTCTTCGGGCGCGAGATCGGCGAGACGCGCAAGCCAGTCGTCGTACGCCGACTCGGGCGTCGTGAAGGCGTAGTGGACGTGGAGACCGCCACGCGGAACGGCGGTCGGTCGCCGGAGTCGGAGGGTCGTCTCGCCGACGCGAACCCCGATCTCGGACGCGGACTCGTGGGTCGGGGAGAGTCCGAGTCGGTCGGCGTAGAACTCCCGTGCCCGGTTGAGGTGTTTGACTTCGAGCGCGAGGTGTGAGAGACCGGTGAGCATGGCGGCGGTTCGTGCCCGAGACCCAAAACTGTCGATGGAAACGAGACTACTTATGGACACTGCGTCCCACCCTCTCTGTATGCCGATGAAAGGCGGCGACGAGGCCGAACTGCGCGTGATCGACCGGTTCGAGGGGGGCGTCGGTTGGCTCGCGTACCCCGACGAGACGATGCAACGCGCCAGCCACGCACTCGCCGTCGACGGCGAGGTCTGGGTCGTCGATCCGGTCGACGCCCCCGGTGTCGACGACCTGCTGGCCGAGTACGGCGAGGTCGCGGGCGTCGTCGTCGGTCTCGACCGTCACCTCCGTGACTGCGCCGAGGTCGCGACCCGCCACGACGTGCCGGTGTACGTCCCGAACTGGATGTCGGGGGTCGCCGAGGACCTTGACGCGCCCGTCGAACGGTTCGGCCGGGAACTCGCCGACACCGGCTACCGGGCGATCCGGGTCCGCGACACCTCGATCCCGCCGTGGCAGGAGGTCGCCCTCTACAGCGAGGAGACCGGGACGCTCCTCGTCCCCGAGTCGGTCGGCACCTGCGACTACTTCCTGACGGGCGAGGAGCGACTGGGCGTCCACCCGATGTTGCGACTGTTCCCGCCGACGAAGGCCCTCGGCGGACTCGACCCCGACCGCATCCTCGTCGGGCACGGTGCGGGCGTCTTCGAGGACGCCGGCGACGCCCTGCGGGATGCGCTCCGGAACTCCCGGAAGCGAACACCTGCGCTGTACGGAAAGACGCTGAAGATGGCGCTGACGGGCTGACAGAGGTCGTGTCAACGCGGACGAACGGAGACTGTCTCGACAACCGTACCGTGGCGGTACGTTTTTGCTGACACGGTGAAAAGCAGTAAGATATGTTGACGGGTCTCGGCCGGCAGACAGTCGACGCACGTGGGGGTGTCCGGTGACGATCTCCTTCGAGCGGCTGGACGGCGGCCCCGGCGTGACGGTCGTCGACAGCGTCGAACGCCGGCAGTTCAGCGTCGAGACGCCGAGCGACGTCTCGCCGAGTTCCGTACCGACCGACGAGTTCTACTTTCCGGTCGACGAGGCGGTTCGCCTCGACACGGACCGACTCCGCGTGCCGACCGTCGTCGGGACGTACGTCCGCGGTGCCGACGGCGAGATGCTCGCCGAGATCGACTTCTGCTCGGAGATCGAACTGCCGGCCGGGCGGTACACGATAGAGCTCTGCCCGCCGATCAAGTGCTACCTGCGCGTCGAGGGAACGCTGTCGGTGACGGCCGGGGCCGACGGGATCGAGATCGAGACCGGCAGTGAGCGGATCGACTTCGGAGCGCGTTCCCGCCACGAACGGCCCGAGGCGACCGTCACCGTCACCGAGGACCCCCGCGACGTGATGGCCGCGCTCTCGACGTTCGGGTCGGCGCTGAAGACGACGAGCGTCGAGCGGTCGTACCCGACGCTCCGGGGCCACCCGCCGGCGATCGAAGTCGGCGAGGAACTGTCGATTCCGGAGACGCTCGACTCGCCCGACACGGGTGTCACCATCGAGGTGCCGCCGAACCTGCGGTACGTCTACCCGGTCGCCTCGCTGGCGTACTACCTCGGCGCGTCGGTCGAACCGGGACCGACGCCGCGACTCGTCACCGACCACGGATTCACACACGCGCTGTCGGGCACGTACGGGTTCGAGGAGACCGTCGCGCGGACGCTGAAACAGCTGTTTCTCCTGGACTGCTGTACCCGAACCGAGGGCTACTACACGGTCGACCTCCACGAGCGACGGGCGATCGCCGAGGCGGTCGATCTGGACTTCGCGGCGCTGTACGACGCGCCGCTGGCCGAGCAGATCGAGGCGTATCTGGACGTGCCGTACGGGGTCGTCGCCGAACAGGTGCCCGAGTGGAAGCTGACGACCCACGTCGCACCGACCCCGGACAACGCCGAACTGCTCCCCTTCCTCGTGACCGACCTCGCCGTGATCCGACTGCCCTCCGAGCGGTCGACCGCCGAGTCGACCGCGCAGTTGGAGGCGCTGTCGGCGTTCACGCGCGACGGCTTCACCCGGAGTGCGAGCGAGGAGTCGCTGGGGTCGCCGCCGCTGGTCCAGCCGGAACAGACCGACTCGATCGAGCAGTCGTGGGCCGGCGAGAACGCGCCCTTCGGCGCGAGCAAGTCGTCGATACAGGCGTTCCAGAACCGGCTGGACCGCGAGCCCTCCGGCGGTGACATCGACATCACGGTCGTCTGCAACGACGCGGCGATGGACGAGGAGGGCGACCTCGCAGAGCAGGTGTACGGATCGCGGGACAACCTCCCGTTCGACGTGCAGACCTACCGCAACCTCTCGGTCGACGCACTTCGCGCGGTGATCGAGACCGACGGCGACTTCCTCCACTACATCGGTCACATCGACGAGGCCGGCTTCCAGTGTGCCGACGGGCGACTCGACGCCCGCGAGATCGAGACGGTCGGCGTGGACGCGTTCATGCTGAACGCCTGTCGCTCCTACGAGCAGGGGATGGCGCTGCTCGACGGCGGCGCGGTCGGCGGCGTCGTCACCCTCGCCGAGGTGATCAACAGCGGCGCGGTCCGGGTGGGCCGGACGATGGTCCGCCTGCTGAACCAGGGGTTCCCGCTCCGGGCGGCGCTGACCATCGCCAAGGGCGAGTCGATCGTCGGCGGCCAGTACATCGTCGTCGGCGACGGGAACGTCGACGTGGTGCAACCGGAGGGTGGACTCCCGATTCTCGTTCGGATCGACGGCGACGGTCCCGAGTACGACGTCGAGATCACGTCCTTCCCCAACGGTGACAAGGGAATCGGGAGTCTGATCCAGCCGAGTCTGCGGAGTGAGGCGCAGCACTACCTCGGACTGGGGACACAGGGACCGTTCACCGTCACGCGGTCGGAACTCCGGGAGACGCTCTCGTTGGAGGAACTCCCGATCAAACTCGACGGTCGGCTCACGTGGAGCAGTGAGGTCGACCTCTGACCGATCGGGCGTGACCGACAGACAGTGGTAGTCGTGGTCGATACGCTCCGGGCGACGACCTCGTTCCGACTCGACTCTCGCTGGCGACGTGACGGACCGACGACGGCCGAGTTAGGGGCCACCGACAGCGGTGACGAATCCTGCCGACGCGTTACTCGCCTGCGTCAGCAGCAACAGGATGGTGAACAGGACACCGGCTTTCTTCGGGTTCTCAGCGATGTACGCCGCGATTGCGCTCTCTGACATGACGTGCTGTACTCTCTGCCGAAATATCATAAATTTTTTGATACTTTATCTAACATGTTGGTACGAATTCTCAACCATGCTGATCGTTGTCGGATATCGTCGAGAGACAAGTGGTAACAATCGTCCCACACCGTCGTCACGGCAGCGACGCTAGCGCGGGGGAGCAACGCCGTTATGCGTCCGGCACCCGTAGCAGGCGTCGTGGTGTACGTCACGCGCGGACTGGTCGATGCGCTCCTCGACATGGCCGAGTCGGCGGAACCCGAGCAGACCAACGTCGTTCTCGCGTCGACGCCGGCCGGCGAGTTCGAGACCGACCTCGGTCTCGACCCGGAGACGCCGATACTGACACACTTCTATCTCCCGGACGCGGGCAAGTCCGTCCGGGCGGTGTTCGGGATGGACCTCGGCACGCCCGCCGGTCGCGGTCGCGCCCGGTTCATCTCCCACCCGCAAGGAAAACTCGAGGTCACCGAACGTGACGACCTCGCTGGCGTCGTCCTCGTGGCGGTGCCGCCGTGGGAACTCGACTCGCTGGCCGTCTTCGACCGGGCGGGCACGAAACTCGATCTCTCGGTGCTCGACGCCGAACCGCCACAGGAGTCGCTGGCGTAGGTCGGCGACGGGAGTCTCGGGCGTTCGTCGCCTCAGACGCCGAAGGTCGCCCGCAGCATGTCGCGAGTGCCGGGTCCGAGACCGACCGCCAGTACCGCGATCAGCAGGAGAATCGTGTACCGGGGACTCTCCTCGAAGATCTGTTCGTCGAACACCCAGACGACCAGCGTCGCGGCGACGAGTTTCACGAGCAGGAACGGCCACGCGTCGCCGGTCACCGCCAGTATCGACGCCGGGAGCACCGACCCCGTGAGGTCGACGATGGCCTGGTTCACCGGGTGCTTGGGGACGAGGTTCGGCCCGGCACCGAGTGCGGGCATCCAGTCGAGACCGACGACGTTCGCCGCGCCGTCGACCGCGTGCCCCCAGATGATGACCGCGCCGACCGTGCCCGTCCCACGGTTGATCTCCGGCTTGTAGCGCCGGATCAGCCACCACGTCACGCCGGCGGTCCCGGTCGCCAGCACCAGCGTCACGACGAGGACGATCGGTCGGAAGACGACGTCGTTGGTGCCGGAGATCGCCAGCGACCCGAGGTAGCCGAGCGTGACCATCAGGACGAACACTCCCGACCCGAGTAGCGGGACCTCGAAGCGGTCGACCGCGCCCCGGCGTTCGAGCAGGACACTGCCGACGACCGCGAGGAGGGTGATCCCGAAGACGGTGAAGTAGATGACGGGGCTGATGATGAGCGTGTTCCACGGGTACGACAGCAGGGCGTCGGCCCCGCCGGTGTCGTTGGCGTCCTCGACGACCCGGAGCGCGCCGCCGAAGAACATGAACGGGAACAGCGCGTAGAAGAAGTCCTTCGACTCGCCGATGTCCAGTCTCCGGAGGAGGAAGACGACGCCGGTCAGTGCGATCAGGAGGATCACGACGTAGCCGACCTCGGAGACGAGCGTGTAGCCCGGATACGCGACGACTCCCTGTGCGGACGCACAGGCGCTACTGCTCGTCAGGTACTCCGTCACGCCGCCACCGCGGACTGCACAGACGGCGGAGTTCGCGTCTGCCTCGACGGGCCCCCAGAAGTACTGCCAGACGAAGCGGTCGTAGACGAGTCGGGGGAGCGCGAGCGACCCGACGACGAGGAGGGTCAGCAGGGTGGCGACGGTGCCCCCCCAGAGTCGTTCGGGCGGGATGCCGACGCGGTCTGCCACGGTTGCCATACCTTCACGACCGCCCGCGTCGGGTTTCAGGGTTCCGGTCTCGTGTGTCTCGGCCTGTCGGTTCGGTCGCGTGTCTCTCGCCGTGCGACAACAGCGGCGGTGGCTCTCACTCCGCGTCGTCGTCCAAAATCGGCAACCCCTCCGCCTCGTACTCGGTGCCGAGGATCACCATCGTCTGCGACCGGGCGAACCCGTCGAGTTGGGCGATGTGGTCGAACATCAACTCCCGGAGGCCGTCGGTGTCCTCGGCGAACACCCGGAGCATCACGTCCCACTCGCCGGTCGTCAGGTGGACCTCGTGGACGCCCTCGAACTCCCGGAGGGCGTCGAGCGCCTCCCGCTCCTGCCCCTGTTCGATCCGGAGTCCGACGATGGCCGACGCGCCGAGTCCGACCGCACCGGGGTCGACGTCGGCGTGGTAGCCCCGGATGACGCCCGCGTCTTCCAGCCGACCGACGCGGTCGTGGACCGTCGCGCTCGACATGTCGATCCGTCGAGCGATCTCCGAGAAGGGTGTCCGCGCGTTCGACTGGAGGATGTCGAGGATGGCCCGGTCGGTGTCGTCGAGTTCCATATCGGGTGGTCTCGGGCGTGGAACTTCGGCGTTGTGTTGGCGTCAACCGCGTTCGTCGAGAATCCGGTCGACGATCCGGCCGGTCGAGAGCAGTTCGCCCTCGTAGCGGGGCTCACGCGCCGAGGCTCGGCGGACCGCACAGTCGATGCCTCGGTCGGCGAGTGCCCCTCGGATGGCGTCGTCGTCGTGGTGCTGGTCGAACCCGAGGACGATCAGGTCCGGTTGGATGCGCTCGATGGGGACGAAGATGTCCTCGGGGTGGCCGAGGTGGGCCTCGTCCACCGGATCGAGTGCGGCGACCATGTCCCGCCGCTGGCGGTCGGGGAGGATCGGCGGGGCCTTGTGGGTGACGTTCGACCGCCGAGCGACGATGACGTGGAGTTCGTCACCCATCGACGCGGCGTCGGTCAGGTAGTGGAGGTGTCCGGGGTGGAGGATGTCGAAGGTGCCCTGCGCGATGACGGTCGTCGTGTCGTCGCCGGACGACGCCACCGATTCCACGCCACTCGCCTCCGCCGTCTCGTCTGTGTCCCTGCTGTCGTCGCGTCTCATTCGTCTCGGAGCTCCTTGTCGATGTCCGCCTGCGTGAAGTCGAAGAACGTGTCCGCGTCCGGGAGGTCGGCGTCCAACACGTCCAGTTCGCGTTCCTCGCCGTCACGGTCGAACGCCTGCCAGTCCGACCGGCGGTAGGGGTAGCCGATGATGATGTGGACCTCGCCGGAGCCGAACGTGGCGAGGTCGGCGTCGGAGGGCTTCAGGACGCCGTTCGGGTGCGAGTGGACCGAGCCGACCGCCTTCATGTCGTTCGGGATCATGTTGGACTTGACCGTCGCCGACATCGGGTTCGACTCGGTGCCCGGAATCACGAGGATGTCGGTGACGACCAGTCCGTCGCGGTCGATACCGACTCTGCGTGCGCGCTCGCCCCGGAGAAAGCCCATGTACTCGTTGGGGTGGGTGTCCTCGGAGGCGTCGAGCGCGAAGTCGAGGGTGTCGGCCGCGATGCCGATCACCCGGTTCGACCGGAACAGACCCATGTGAAAACGTGAGTCGCGTCGCCTTCTAAGGGTTCCGGAACCCCAACGAGCGAGTCGGCGACACGTCGTGGCGTGCCACTGGTCGGGGCCCCTGCGTCCTGCTCGCAGGCGTATTGCAAGACTTAACACCGGCGACCGACTCGTGACAGACATGACCGATACGGAAGCCGGAGATTCCGGCGCGGGGGATTCCCGTCCTGTCGTCTACGATCTCGCACCGGACTGTACGCTGGAGGACGCGTCCGTCGGCGAGCAGTACCACGCCGTCGTCAACGGCGTCGTGGAGTACGGCGTCTTCGTCGACATCTCCGATCACGTCTCGGGGCTGGTCCACGAGTCGAACCTCGACCGCTCGTACGACGTGGGTGATCGCCTGATCGTCGAACTGGTCGAAGTGAAAGACAACGGCGACATCGCGTTCGGCGTCGTCGACTCCGACGACTACCGGACCGAGGTCGTCGACCACGAGATCGCGCTGACGCCGGTCGAGACGCTCGGCACCGGCGACACCGCGACGATCGAGGGGCGCGTCGTCCAGATCAAACAGACCGGCGGGCCGACCATCTTCCACGTCGCCGACGAGACGGGCATCGTCGCCTGTGCCGCCTTCGAGGAGGCCGGTGTCCGCGCGTATCCCGACGTCGAACTCGACGACCTCGTCCGCGTCGCGGGCGACGCCGAGGAGCACGAGGGAGCACTCCAGATCGAAGTCGACGATCTGACGCTCCTGACCGACGAGACAGCCGAGGAAGCCGAGGAACGACTGGACGCCGCCCTCGCAGAGCGCGCCGAACCGGCGACGCCCGAACCGCTCGTCGAGTGGGACGCCTTCGCCAAACTCCACGACGACTTACAGGAGGTCGCCCGGCTACTCCGCCGGACCGTGCTGGAGGGTCGCCCGCTCCGCGTCCGGCACCACGCCGACGGCGACGGCATGTGTGCGTCGGTCCCGGTACAGATGGCGCTGGAGAACTTCATCGCCGAGGTCCACGAGGACCCGGACGCGCCCCGACACCTGTTCAAGCGACTGCCGAGCAAGGCCCCGTTCTACGAGATGGAGGACGTGACCCGCGACCTGAACTTCGCGCTCGGCGGACAGGCGCGGCACGGGCAGAAGCTCCCGTTCCTGCTGATGGTGGACAACGGCTCGACCGAGGAGGACGTGCCGGCCTACCAGAACCTCGCGCACTACGACATCCCCATCGCGGTCGTCGACCACCACCACCCCGACCCGGACGCGGTGAACGACCTGCTGGACGCCCACGTCAACCCGTACCTCTACGACGAGGACTACCGGATCACGACCGGGATGATGTGTGTCGAACTCGCCCGGATGATCGACCCCGAGATCACGGACGATCTGCGGCACGTCCCGGCGGTCGCCGGCCTCTCGGACCGCTCGAAGGCCGAGGCGATGCACGACTACGTCGCACTCGCCGAGGCCGAGGGGTACGACCGCGCAGACCTCGAAGACATCGGCGAGGCGCTGGACTACGCGGCCCACTGGCTCCGCTACGACGACGGCAAGTCGATGGTCAACGACGTGTTGAACGTCGGCTGTGACGACGAGGCCCGCCACGAGGAACTCGTGGAGTTCCTCTCGACGCGCGCCCAGCGCGACGTGGACCGGCAACTCGACGCCGTCGAACCGCACGTCGAACACGAGATGCTGGCCTCCGGTGCGCACCTCTACCGGATCGACGTGGACGAGTTCGCCCACCGGTTCACCTACCCCGCGCCGGGGAAGACGACCGGACAGCTCCACGACCGGAAGGTGCAGGAGACCGGCGAACCGGTCATCACCATCGGCTACGGGCCGGACTTCGCGGTCCTCAGATCCGACGGCGTTCGGCTCGACATCCCGAACATGGTGACGGAACTGAACGACGAGATTCCGGGCGGCGGCGTCTCCGGCGGCGGTCACCTCGTCGTCGGTTCGATCAAGTTCGTCAAGGGTCGGCGGGGTGACGTGATCGACGCCCTCGTGGAGAAGATGGCCGACGCGGACCTCGACGAGGAACTGTCGAGTACCGCGACACTCGACGACTGAGTCAGCGGATCTGACAGCCGAGGACACGGTCCCGACTCACGGCCACTCGATCTCGCGGTCGTCCTCGATACCGCTGTCACTCTCGTCCTCGAACTCGACTTCCCGTCGAGCGACCAGCAAGGCGATCACGACCGCCAGCGCCACGGCCGCAACCAGTCCGACCGGCAGGCGGTCGGAGCCGCCACCCTGCCAGTCGGCGTCGAAGGTCCGACGGTAGTACCGCGCCGTCTCGGGATCGTCCAGTGCGACCGCCACCTCGCGGTTCTCGCGCGCGGAGTTGTTGTTCCAGTTGAGACTGCCGACGACGACCGTCTCGTCGTCCACGATCAATCCCTTCGTGTGAATCTTCTCGTAGCGGCCACCGGGGTCGGCGAGCCTCGCGGTCAACGACAACCCGCGCTCCTCGGCGATGCGGTTCAGCCACGACACCAACCGCTCGTTCTCCTCCTCGCTGTACCACACACTCGACAGCAGGATGCGAACCTCGACGCCGCGCCCGGCCGCCCGGACGGTCGCCCGGAGAAACGGCTGGTGGCGACCGCCGATTGCGGGCTGGATGACCTCGACCGACTCCTCGGCCGAGTCCACGATGCCGACGACCGCCGACTCCGCGTTGCCCGGCGCGGTGAGGACGCGAACCCGTTCGACGCGGTACCCGGTCGGTTGGAAGCGTGTCGGGTACTCGCCGGTCGTCGCGTTCTCCGACTCGTAGACCTCGCCCGCCCGTTCGGTCTGCCAGTCAGTCGTGTCACGACCGGCGCTGTCGTTCCGGAACAACCCGGCGAGGTCGGCCGCGACTGCGGAGGAGTCGACGCGGACCCCCCAGCCACGACTGCCGTTGCCGCCGGTGCCGGCCGGCTTCCAGTTCTCGCTGGTGACGAGTGCCGCGTCGTCGACGACCGCGTACTTCGGGTGGTGGAAGTCGAACCGCGCCGGGTCGGTGCCGATCACCTCGACCGAGATGCCTGCCGACGACAGCCTGTCGAGGACTGCCGCCTCCCGACCACCGATACCGCCGACCGGCGCGTCGTCCACCAGGACCTCGACCTCGACGCCTCGGTCGTGGGCGGCGAGGAGTGCGTCGGCGACGCGCTCCGAGGAGAGCGTGTAGCCCGCGAGGAGGATTCGATCCTCGGCACCTCGCAGGGTCTCGACCGGGACGCCGGCCGCGTCGGGAAGCACGAAGGCCGTCGCGTTCGTCTCGCCGTAGGTGTGGACACCTCGTGGCTCGTAGCCGAACGGTCGCCAGTGACCGGGTTCGGTCTGCTGGCGATCGGACTCGCCGCTGGCGGCGCTCGTCAGCCAGCGTTCTCCCTCAGGCGCGTCGGGGTAGCTGATCGTGTCGAGTGTGACGTTTCCGTGACTCAGCGTCAACGTCTCCCCGGCGTTCGACAGTGCGAGGCCGCCGGCGACGACGGGATACTCGGTCCGGTTTCGGGCGACTTCGGGGTCGGAACTGACCGCGACGAGCGTCGTGTTGCTCGGCGTCGAAACGCTCGCCGTCGCCGACCGGTTCGGCGCGGAGACCGACACCGACGACTCCCCGTCCGACAGCGTGAGGTTCGCAGCGCCGGCGGTGTCCACGACGACGAACTCGCCGCGATCCTCGTCGGTCACGGGGTTCGGGTAGACGGCGACGATCCGAGGGCTGGCGGTGTCGCGGGTCGCGTCGGCGGAGACGGCGAGGGCAGGACCGAGGGCGACGCCACTGCTAATCGCAGTCACCAGCAGACAGCCGACGAGGAGACAGGTGACGAGACTGCTCCTCGGTCGGTCGCGCCTGTCGGACACGGGACGGGGTGGTCCCGGCCTCCCTCAAAAAGACTCGTGTCGGGTCGGTCGTCCGACGGCGGACGTCGAGAACCCGTGCGGACCTACGCAGTTGGGGTACCGGCGTCCAGCGCCTCGCTGGCCGACTCGGCTTCCATCTGGACGTTGTACGCGCGGTCGCCGGTGTACTCGGCGGCCGCTTCCAGTGCGGTCTCGGTGCCGATCTGGCGGAGCGCCCACGCCGCGCTGGTGCGGACGGTGTCCTCCTCGTCGTCCGCGAGGACGTCCGAGAGGGGATCGACGGCCCGCGTGTCGCCCAGCAGACCGAGCGCGCGGGCGGCCTGACTCCGGATGATCGGGTTGTCGCTGTCGAGTTTGTCGGCGATGGGCTGGGTCGCGGCCTCGTCGCCGATCTCGCCGAGCGCCTTGAACGTGACCTTCTGGAGCTGTGGGTCCTTGTCGGCGTCCACGTACTCCACGAGGGTCTCGACGGCCTCCTCGGCGGCCATCTTCCCGAGGATGCGGATCGCCGGCTTGTCTCGCTTGCCGGCACGCTGGAGCATCTGGTCGACGACCGCCTCGGTCTTGGCGGCCTGGCCCATCCGCTGGAACGTCTCCAGACAGTGCCGCTCCATGAAGTCCGACTGGAGGCTGTTCAGCGCGAGCAGCACCATGTCGGGGCGGGAACGCTGTTCCCACTCCTTCAGCGCAGACCACTCGACCGGGAAGTCCTTGAAGTGGCCCAGCACGTCGTAGAACCCCTCGGCCATCAACTGCTCGTTGGTCTCCAGGTCGTCCCACTCTTGGGCGTCTTCCAGCCCGGTGGAGAGCGCGTCGGTCGCCTCCAGCAGGGCGGCGATGGTCTCGTCGTCCTCGTCGGGGTCGAGACCGGCCGCCTCGACCGTCGTGGCGACCGAATCGAGCGCGGCGACCAGGGACTCTTCGTCGTGGCCCTGTGGGGCGAAGTCGCCGTCGAGAATCTCGCCGGCGGCCTCGGCGAACTCGGCCACGGCGTCGGCGATCTCGTCTGCGCCCTGCTCGGTCCAGCGGGTGTCCTCGATCTTCGAGACCGACGACTCGATGTCGTCGATCACGTCCTCGGCGTACGGCCCGCGCTGGGCTTCGAGGTCGTCGCGCAGTCCCGACAGGCGGTCGGTCAACGACTCCGCCGGGGCCTCCTCGTCCTCGTCGTCCGGTTCGGGTAGCTCGGCCGACTCGATGTCGCTCTCGATGTCGTCGAGGACACCCTCGACGGTGTCGAGGTCGCTCTCTGTCTCGGCGTCGGCGAGCGCGCTCTCGGCTGATTCGAGGCGCTCGTCGAGGCTGTCGACGGTGATCTCCGTCGTCTCGGACGCCTCCCCGTCGTCGGCAGGCGTCTCGTCGTCCCCGTCACTCATATGCCCGTCAGTCGGTCTGTCTGGCGAAAAAGCGTTTCCCTTTGGCGGGCGGACCGAGCGGTCCCACGTCGGTCACCGGATCAGCGGATCACGCGCTGTACGTCGGCCTGCCCGGCCCGGCGGACGACCGCCCGAACGAGGTCCTGTGCGCCCGCGAGGTTGTCGGAGTCGCCGTCGAGAACGAGCAACTTCGCGTCGTACCCCTCTGCGAGCAGCCCGCAGTTCACCCCGGCCAGTTCTGCGCCGTTGATCGTCGCCATCCGGAGGACGTCGCGGGCGCTCACGTCACACAACTTGGCGGTGAACTCCATCTCGCGGAACAGCGAGGGGCTGTTGAGCATCACGTTGTCCGTGCCGAGCGCGACGGTCGTCCGCTCCGCGAGGTCGGCGACCGGCGGCAGGCCGACGTCCGTCACGAGGTTCGAGCGCGGGCAGACGACGACCGGCGTCTCGGTGTCGGCCAGTCGCTGGAGGTGGAGTGGTTCGGGGTGGACCATGTGGACGAGAAAGTCGGGATCGAGGTCCATCGCGGGGTTGATGTCCGACGAGTCGCGCTCCCCGGCGTGGATGCCGAACAGTTTCCCGGCCTCGCGCGTCGCGTTGCGCTCCCGGCCGAACTCGTCGTCGCGCGCGCCGCTGGCACCGAACCCGTCGCTGGCTTCCATCGCCCCGACGGTCTCTCTGCCGAGGATCACTGGCTCGATCTCACGGCCGGACAGGGCGGATCGGAGGGCTTCGACGCCCTCGACGCCGCCCTCGCGGAACTCGACGAACGCGGCGGTGCCGGTCGACTCCATGTAGGCGAGCGACCGCGCCATCGCCCGCACCTTCGAGTCGGTGTCGGCCGCCCCGAGCAGGCGGTGTTTCAACCCGTCCGGCGGCGCGACGAGGTCGTCCAGCGAGAGGTCGCCGCCCGCCTCTTTCGCGATCGAGTCGCCGATGTGGGTGTGTGCGTTGACGAACGCCGGGAGCACGATCCGGTCGCTGTCGGTCGGTCGTTCCTCGACCGCGACGATCTCGCCGTCGTCGACGGTCACGCGCCCCTCGACCGCCTCGAACGAGCGCCCCCGGAGTAGCGTCCCCTCGATCTGCATCGTCCGACTGTGGACGACCGCCGGTCTTGAAACCCCCGACACTCGGTCACGAACTCCCGACAGGCAGTCGAACGCTCCGGCTCCATCGGGGTCGAAGACCCGGTGTCGTCGCCGTCCCGGTGTCGTCGCGGTCGGCGCGCGCGAGCAACGTGCGCGAGGGAGGGCTTCGGGCGGTGTGGAGAGAAGCCCGAGGCTGGGGAGGACCGAGGTGTGGTGCCGTCTGCTGTTGCTGTCGCGGTGCGGTTGTGGTGGCGGATGTGGTCGCTGTCGCGGTGCGGTTGTGGTGGCGGATGTGGTCGCTGTCGCGGTGCGGTTGTGGTGGCGGATGTGGTCGCTGTCGCGGTGCCGTGCTGGTGCGGTCGTGGCAGAGGTGCGCTCGCAACAGTAGCTGTCGCAGTGTTGTCGTGGTCGCAGTATCTGTCGCAGTCAGCCTTTCAGTGCTATCGCAGGTTCACCGATGCCAGCGAGAACGTATCCCTCTCAGTTGAACTCGTCCAAGGTCGCGTGGACGCTGTGGCTGACGGTGCTGACGAGTGCGCCGTCCACGTCCAGGCCGAGGGCGTCTGCGGCGACGTCGCCCACCCGGTCGGTCTCCTCCGGCGGGCAGTAGACGCCGAGTCGCCACTGGTTCTGCTGGGCGGTCCTGAGCGCACCGACGAGTGGCGACTGGTCTTCGAGTCGGCGGATCTCGCCGTTCACCATCACCCGCGAGGAGGACTCCGTCATCGACGGCTTCGGCGGGACGTCCACGATCACGTCGTCCACGGCGAGACCGAGGTCGTCGGCGACGTCCTGTTCGACTGCCCTGATCTCGTCGTGGCTCATCTCGAAGACCTCGCTCGGCACGTCGCGTATCTCGGCCCAGACCGCGCGCTTGTAGAGGCTCCGGGTGCGCAGGCGATCGGCGAAGTCGCCGGTCGTCTCGGTCCGACGGAGCGCGACGAGCAGTTCGTGGTCGTCCATCCGACGGAGTTGCTCTGCGCTGATGTCCGGGGCGTCGAGCAGTCGCTCGCTCGCCCGGCGGAGCATCGCCTTCGAGATGCGGGCGACGTGGTGCTGGTAGACGGTCGGGTTCATCAGCGCGCGAGCCAAGAGGAGGCTCTCGGCGGTCTGGACGTTCCCCTCGTCCAGGACGAGTTCGCCGTCCACGAAGACCAACTCGCGGACGAGGCGGCCGTGGTCGATAGTGCCGTAGGGGACGCCGGTGTGGTGGGCGTCCCGGACGAGGTAGTCCATCCGGTCCACGTCCAACTCGCCCGAGACGAGTTGGCCGTACTGGCCCTCGCCGGCCACGAGTCCGGCGACTCGCCTCGGATCGAGCCCGTGGTCGCGGAGCACGTCCCCGACCTCGCCCTGAGTGAGCAGTCCGCCCACGTCGTCGTGGTACTTGCCGGTGTGGCGGTGGGTGAGCGACTCGATGTTGTGGCTGTAGGGACCGTGGCCCACGTCGTGGAGGAGTGCGGCGGCCCGGACGCGTTCGGCCTCGGTCCCCTCGACGCCGAGGTGGCCGAGCGCCCGGTCCGCGAGGTGGTAGACGCCGAGTGAGTGCTCGAACCGAGTGTGGTTCGCAGAGGGGTAGACGAGTTGGACGGTCCCCAACTGCTTGACGTGGCGGAGGCGCTGGACGGCCGAGGTGTCGAGGAGTGCCTCGGCCACGCCCGCGACCTCGATGTGGTCGTGGACGCTGTCCTTGATCGTCGTCATACGCCGACTTGCGCCTTCTGGGATAAAAACCGTCGCACACGCGCACCGGACGCCGTCGGCGGCCCACCGGGCGAGAGCCGCTCCGGCGGCGCGATCTGCTGGCTCACCCGGTCGGCCTCACGCGCTCGCCGGGCAGTTCCAGCAGGTCACAGGCCGCCTCGTGGACCGCTCCGGTCGCCTCGGCGGGACAGTAGACGCCGAGTCGCCACTGGGCACGCTCGCCGGCGCGCAGGGCGGAAACGAGTTCCGAGGCCGAGTCGAGGCGCACGACCTCGCCGCCGACCACGACGCGGGTGTTCGACTCCTTGATCCCCGGTCGGGTCGGGGCGTCCACGATGACCTCGTGTGACTGGAGGCCGGCGGCGTCGGCGATCTCGCGTTCGGCCTGCCGGGCGTCCTCGTGGCCGAGGTCGACGACCGCCGGTGGGACCGAATCGAGACCGGCCCACACCGCCCGCTTGTAGAGGTCCCTGCGTTCGATACGGGCACCGAGATCCGGGACGTACTCGCGCAGGGCGACCAGCAGGTCGTGGTCGGCCATCCGACGGAACTGTTGGATGTCGGTTTCGGCCGACTCGCTAGCCAGGAGTCGCTCGGCCGCGCGTTTGAGCATCGCGCCCGCGATGCGGGAGACGTGGTGGCGGTAGACGGTCGCGTTCATCAGTGCCCGCGCGAGGAGGAGGCTCTCGGCGGTCTGAACGTTCCCCTCCTCCAAGACGAGTGTCCCGTCGCGGTAGCGCAGTTCGCGGACGAGGCGGCCGTGGTCGATAGTGCCGTAGGGGACGCCGGTGTGGTGGGCGTCTCGGACGAGGTAGTCCATCCGGTCCACGTCCAGTTCCCCCGAGACGAGTTGCCCCAGTTCCCCCTCGCCGCGCACGATGCGGGCGACGCGGTCGGGGTCGAGGCCGTGGGCTTCGAGCACTGTCCCGGTCTCTGTCGCGTGGAGGAGGTCGCCGATCTCGTCGTGGTGGGTCCCGGTGTGGCGCATGATGACCTCCTCGGTCTGGTGGCCGTAGGGACCGTGCCCGATGTCGTGGAGGAGGGCGGCGGCCCGGACGTGTTCGGCCCGGTCGCCCGCGATGTCCATGTGATCGAGTGCTCGGCAGGCGAGGTGGTAGACGCCCAGCGAGTGCTCGAACCGAGTGTGGTTCGCGGAGGGGTAGACGAGGCGGACGGTCGAGAGCTGTTTGACGTGCCGGAGTCGCTGGACGGCGTGGGTGTCCAGCAGGTCCTGCGCGACCGGCCCGAGAGTCACGTAGTCGTGGACACTGTCCTTGATCGCGTTCATGACGGGTCCTGTCGATGTTCTCGCGGTCGGGGCTTAGACGTGGTGAAAGTCTGTCGGGATCGAGGTGGTGAGACGACAACTGCTTCGCGTGGTGCTGTGTGGGTGCGGTCGTCCGGGGGAAGGCGCGACGAGTAACGATCCCGTCGCGGTCTGCGGTGTGGTGATCGTCGCGGGCCGTCCCGAAGTTGTCGCGATCACCGGCACGACGTGCTGCCCGCGACCGCACCTCCTACGCTGTCGCAGTCGCGTTCGTCGCCACTCCGACACCGTCTGGATAGTCACCCTCGGGACCAACCCACCGCTCCTCGGAGCCACAGTCGGTCGTCAACTCACAGACGACCGTCTCCGGCGGCCAGACGACCTGGACCGACCGCTCGGTCTCACCGTCTGTAGCCGCCTGCGTGCCGACCGTCACCGTCTGGCGGTAGGTGACGCTCCCGCCAGCGCCGTCCACGAAGGTCACGATCAGGTCGACCTCGCTCGCACCCGCCGGCGTCGGGACACCCACCGACCCCGGATCGGTCGCCGGCGGGACGTTCGTCACCCGCACCGACTCGGGCGTCACCTGCCACCGGACCGTGATCGCGTTCGTGTCGCCGACACTCCCGGTCCCGTTCGAGCCGTCACCCACGCGCAGGGTCTCGTAGCGAGCACTCCCGTCGTCGCTCGCCAGTCGGATCGAGACTGCCCGCATCCCGTCGGGCACACCCAGCGTCGTCTCGGCCGAGACGGACTCCCCCGAGACGACCCGCAGTCGCTGGAGTGTCGACTCGACTGGCGTCGTCGCGCCGGTCCAGTCGCCTTGATACGTGAACCGGTAGGGCGTCCGGTTCGTCGCGGTCAACACGCGCAGATCACGCTCGGGGTCGTCCTCGGTGGCGTAGACGACCGGCCCGTCGAAACCGGGGTCGTTCCGGAGATACTGGAAGGGGTGCTGTTGCCAGTCGCCGTAGGGGTCGGCCGTCAGCACGACCGCGCGGTCGAAGTCCGTCTCGCGGATCGGTTCGTAGGTCGTCGCCAGGTTCTCGGTTCGCAGGCGGTTCTCCGCGACCGGGTCGCCGACCGCCCGCGACTCGGCGACCGCCAGCACCGGCGCAGAGACGAGCAGGACCGCGAGCAGACCGGCGGTGGCAGTCCGGCGGTCGTATCGCGTGTAGAGCGCGCTCCGCAGTCCGCGCCACCCCCGGACGAGTGCGACGGCTCCGAACGCCGACAGCGGCAGCAGCAGGTCGAAGTGGTAGTACGGCCCCAGCAGGTCGATCAGTCCGTTCGTCAGGCCGTTCAGCGTCCCCCAGAAGTAGGCGTTCCCGAGGACGACCGTCGGCACCAGTCCGAGGAGCAGCAGGCCGAGCGTCTCTGCGGGCAGGTGGTCGCCGACCGTTTCGTCGCCGCCGACAGACTCCCCGAGACGGCCGGGGCCACGACGTGCTCGGACCACGTCCCGCAGGAGGAACCACCCGGCACCGACCAGCGCGAGACCGGTGCCCAGTGGCGCGGCCACGGTCCACTCGCCCCCGAGTTCCGCGAGTGCGGCGAGTGTCGCCGAGGCCGCCAGTGCGGGGGTGTAGTTCCGATCGTAGCCGAGCAGTTCACGCTCGCCGAAGCCGATCCCGTCCTCCGGCCCGAAGGCTTTGTAGGGGAACGTCAGCGCGTCGCCCGTCACGACCGCGTTGTAGCCCAGGGTAAGTGCGACGAACGCCAGTCCGGGCACCGCGATAGCGAGCGAGAGGACGAGCGTCTCGCGGAACCGGTCGTTCCCCGCTCCGCCGCCGGCGTCGGCACTGGAGCGCCCACCACGCCGCACGCGCCACGCACGCCACAGCGCCCAACACCGGTGGCTCACGAACGGAAGCGCGAACAGGACGGCGGTGTACTGTCGCGTGAAGAACGCCAGGCCGACGGCGACCCCGGCCGCCAGCGCCCAGCCGCGATGTCTGTGCCGCACTGCCCGGACGTAACAGACCGCGAAGGCGAGGTTCAGGACCGTCGCCGGCGCGTACGACAGGAACACCGACGAGGTGAGGAGGAACAGCGGCGTCCCGACCAACAGGAGGCCCGCGACGAGTCCCGTCACTCGGTCGGTGAAGTCGGCGGTCAGACGGTACGTGAAGTAGGTCGTCCCGCACGCGACGCCCGCCAGTGCGAGGTGTGCGTCGCCGACCAGTTTCCCGAGTGCGAACATCGCGGGTGCGCCCGGCGAGTACTTCGAGTACAGTCGGAGGTCGGCACTGCCCGGACCGCCGACGGCACCGGCGTCCGCGACCGCCGCCGTCTCGTCGACGACGAAGAACCACGGGCGGACCGCGAGTCCGAACTCGCCGGGTCGGAGAAACAGGTGCCCGTCGAGGAGCATCGCGGCCTGCAGGAGGTAGACGCCCTCGTCGTCGTTCACCGAGTGGTAGGCGAACAGGTCGCTGGCGAAGACGAAGACGACGAGGCCCCCGAGGAGCGCGACCACCAGCGGGAGCGTCCGCGTCAGGCGGTCCGAACGCGGCGAAGCGATCCGATCACCGAGAGCATCGAGCGGGTGAACCACGGATCAGTCGTCTGCCGGCGTGGCCTCTCGCTGTTCCCGAGGGAACTCGCTCACGGCGAAGCCGTGATCTGCTCCCGCGCGAACAACGGACGCGTCAGTCACTCCGGTCCCCTCCGTTCTCTCCCGTCCGTTGCTCGCGCGGGAACCACGCGAGGTCGTGGTCGGCCTCCAGCGACACCCGGACCGGTTCGTCCAGGTCGACCTGTTCGTCGTGGTTGTGCATACACTGGACGCGGTCGCCGTTGTCGAGTTCGACCTCGTAGAGGATCGTCGGCCCGAGATAGCGGCGCGTGACGATGTGGCCGTTCGCAGTCGTCCCGCTCTCGGCGTCGGCGGTCGGGACCGCGCTCACGTCGTCCGGGCGCACCAGCACGTCGATGCGAGTCATGTCGTACTCCGTGGCGAGTCCGTGAATCTGGTCGCGGGGGACGATGCCCACCCCGGTCTCGACCTCCGCGCCTCTGACGTAGCCCGAGAGGAAGGAGGCGTGCCCGAGGAAGCCGGCGACGAACCGCGACTCGGGGTGCTGGAACACCTGTTCGGGCGTGCCGATCTGCTCGATCTGTCCGTCGTTGACGACCGCGACCCGGTCCGAGATGGACATCGCCTCCTCCTGGTCGTGAGTCACGGAGACGGCGGTCACGCCTGCCTCCTTCAGGATGCGGCGGACCTCCTCGCGCATCTCGACGCGGAGGTCCACGTCGAGGTTCGAGAACGGTTCGTCGAGGAGGAGCATCGCCGGTTCCGGGGCCAGCGACCGGGCCAGCGCGACACGCTGTTGTTGCCCACCGGACAACTCGTCAGGGTAGCTGTCGCCCTGCGTGTCGAGGCCCACGAGGTCCAGCATCTCGTCCACCCGGCTCTCGCGGGCGGACTCGTCCCACTCGTGGAGGCCGAACGCGATGTTCTCGCGGGCCGTGAGATGCGGAAACAGCGCGAACTCCTGGAAGACGACGCCGATGCCGCGCTGTTCCGGCGCGGTGAACTGCGTCGGTCCCGAGACCACCTGTCCGTTCAGGCGGACCTCGCCGCCGTCCGGTCGGTCGAGACCGGCGACCAGTCGCAGGGTCGTGGTCTTCCCACACCCCGAGGGACCGAGCAAGGTGAGAATCTCACCCTCCCGGACCGACAGCGAGAGGTCCTCGATGACCGCCTCGCTCCCGAAGTGTTTGGCGACACCGTCCAGTTCGAGGACCGCGTCACCGGTTGGTCTGTCCGCCAGCACGTCCGTCTGATGGTGGATTTCACTTGACATTGTAGCCCTCCCGTGAGAGGATGACGAGCATCGACAGCGCCGACACGCCGAGCAGGATCAGCGCCGGGACCGCCGCCGCGCCGAAGTATCCCGCGTTGAACGCGGTCCAGACCCGCGTGACGAGCGTGTCGAACCCCGTCGGCGCGAGCAGCAGCGTCGCCGGCAGTTCCTTCATCGTCGTCAGAAAGACGAGCGCCGCCCCGCCGAACAGCCCCGGCGCGATCAGCGGGAGCGTCACCGCGCGGAACGCCCCGACCGAACTGCGCCCGAGCGTCCGGGCCGCCTCGGGCAGCGCCGGGTTGACGCGCAGGAACGACGCCCGCATCGACCCGACCGCCTGCGGCAGGAAGCGGACGACGTACGCGAAGATGAGCAGGTAGATCGTCTGGTAGATGGGCGTGGCGAACTGCGTCCCGAGGTAGACGAGCGCCAGTCCCAGCACGACGCCCGGCACCGCGTACCCCACGTACGAGGCGCGCTCGAACGACTCGGTCAGCCGCGACCGGTAGCGTGCAGAGAGATACGCGATGGGAAGCCCGGCCAGTACCGCCGCGAGGGCCGCCGCGCCGGCCACGCCGACCGAGTTCAGGATCGTCGAGAGCTCCAGTGCGGTCGCCGCCCCGGTCTCGGCCGGGCCACGGATGAACCACAGCAGGAGGATACCGAGCGGCACGACCAGCGCGAGGCCGGCGACGGCAGCGGGGAGGAGCATCGCGGGGTAGCGCCAGACGCCGAGGCGAATCCGGTCGGCACGCCCGCCCTGTCGGCCGGCGTAGATCGGTTCGTCGCCCCGGACCGCCGACTCCAGTGCGAGGACGAGCAGCGTCACGCCGACGAGTTGGAGCGACAGCAGGGCCGCCACGTCGCGGCCGAACGAGTTGAATTCCACGAAGATGACCCGCGTGAACGCGTCGTACCGCATGATCGCCGGGGTCCCGAAGTCCGCCAGCGCGTACAGCGCGACCAGTAGCGCACCGGCCGCGATCGCCGGCTGGATCTGCGGGAACGTCACACGGCGGAACGCGGACCACCGACCGTGCCGGAGGGTTCTGGCGGCGTCGACCAGCGTCGTGTCCAGCGACTTCAGCGCGGCCCGCGTGGTGATGAAGACGTAGGGGTAGGTGTACAGTGTCAACACGAGGACGGCCCCCTGGAAGCCGTAGATCTCCGGCAGCGACTCGACGCCGAACGGTGCCAGCGCGCGCTGGAACGTCCCGCGCGGGCCGAGTGCGGAGACGAACGCGAACGCTCCGATGTAACTCGGGATCACCAGCGGGAGCGAGACCAGAATGGTCCACACGCGCGGGAACGGCACGTCGGTCCTCACGGTGAGGTACGCGAGTGGGACGCCTATGAGGATCGAGACCCCGGTCACCGCGACCACGAGGAGCGCGCTGTTGACGAAGACCTCGAGCGTCTGCGGGCGGGCGACGATGGCGAGTGCTTCGGTCAGTCCGACGTCGAGTGCAGCTTTGACCAGCCAGACGATCGGCAGGAGGACGGCGACGGCGACGGCGGCACCGGCGACGGTCGTCGCCAGTGGGAGGTCGGTTCCGTCGCTGTCGCCGTCGTACTCCGGCCGTGCCGACTGGTCTGTCGCCATGTCTTAGAGGACGCCCACCTCGCGCAGCAGGTCGATCGTACCTTCGAGGTCGGACAGTTCGGTCAGGTCTACCCCCTCCGGCGGGTTCAATTCATCGATACTCGGGAGCCGACCGACCGGTTCCACGCCGGAGACCAGCGGGTACTCGAACGTCTCGCGCGCGAAGTAGTCCTGCGCCTCGGCCGACAGCAGGTGGCGGACGAAGTTGCCGGCCAGTGTCGTGTCCTCGGCGGTGTCGAGCATGGCCGCGCCCGCGACGTTGAAGATGGCACCGGCGTCGTTCTGCGTGAACGCGGTGGCGATGGGTGCCTCGGGACGCCCGGCGAGGACGCGCTGGATGTAGTAGTGGTTGGCGAAGCCGGCCGAGATCTCGCCGTCGGCGACGGCTTGGGAGACGAGGAACTCGTCGGAGTACTCCTCGACGCCCAGATCGAGCATCCCCTGCAACCACTGCCGGGTCGCGTCGTCGCCCTCCAGGACGCGCATCGCGGTGACGAACGCCTGGAAGGAGGAGTAGGTCGGTGCCCAGCCGATGTCGTTCTCGAAGGCGGCCGTCTCCGGGAACGTCATCACGTCGTCCGGGACGCCCGACTCGTCTAAGCTGTCCGTGTTGTACGGGACGGTCCGGGCGCGTCCGGAGGTGCCGACCCACTGGCCGTCGGGGTCCTCGAACTCGTCGCGCACCAGATCGAGGACACCACTCGGCAGTTGCTGGGTGCGGTTGTTGTTCTTCAGTTGGCCGAGCGACCCGGCGTTGACCGAGTAGAACACGTCGGCGGGACTCTCCTGTCCCTCCGTCTGGATCAGGTTGACGAGTTCGGCGGCCGAGGAGTAGCGCGTCCGGATCGTCAGATCGTCGTAGAGTTCCTCGATGAACTCGATCAGCGTGCCGACCAACTGCTCGCCACGGCCTGAGTACACTGTCAGTTCGCCCGAGAGGTCCGGCATCTCGGCCATCGAGACGCCACCCGAGATGTCCCGGTCCCCGAACGGTGAGCGCCCGGACCCGATCTGTCCGACCGTGTCGCCGCCCCCTTCGGAGAGCGGCGGCAGTCCGTTACAGCCTGCGAGTCCGGCGATACCGAGCGCCGCGCCAGTCTGGAGGACGCGCCGGCGGGTCCGGCGGTGTCCCTGCGCGTCGTCTGTCATACGTAAGTTTAGGCCGCCCTAAAACACTTATACCTGCCGGTTCGGTCGGGGTGTGTGAGTGGACGGCGAAGGGGGGTCGGAGAGAGATCGGCGGAGGAACCCGGAGCGAGGCGGACGCAGTTCAGTCGTCTGCGGCCGCGGCGGGTGCTTCGACCTCGCGGTCGGCGTCGATGGCGTCGAGACAGTCGAGCCAGTCGTGCATCGTCTCGCCGACGAGGTGGAAGAACTCGCCGTTCGCGTACTCGTCCCACGACTCACCGCGGAGCGCGTCGGCCATCGCGTCGAACGCCTCGGCGTAGGAGTCGGCGTCTTGGGCCGTGTCGTCGACGATCTCCCAGAGGTGTTCGTTCAACTGGAGGCCCGGCACCTCGTTGTTCAGGTCGTCGAAGGTCGGCCGGGGCGCTTTGTTGTGCTCACAGAGCGGGTAGCCGTTCACGAGGTCGTGATCCAGCAGGTCGGCCGCGCGCTTCAGGAAGACGCCCGACCAGATGTCGTCGAACCGGCCCACGTCCCACTGGTTGTCGTCCATCGGCAACTGGTAGAACGCCGGGATCACCTCCCGGCGGAAGGCGAGGTTCATCGAGCAGACCGTGAGATACTGGCCCTGTTCGGCCACGAAGTCGCCGGTGAAGTCCGACTTCTCGGTGCGGGTCTGCGCCTGCCCCTGCAGGTCGCCGTCCATCAGGATGCGCACCGCGTCGAGGTCCGGGACGTTCGTCCACAGGCCCTGCGAGGCGACGACGTGGTTCAGGTCGCGCGCGTCGGTCTCGACCGTCTCGTGCATCGCGCCGTAGGGGTAACCGCGCGGGTAGAGCCCGTGGTCGTCGGCGTTCTGGTAGAGGACGTTCACCCACTGCTCGTCGGACTGGACGCTCTCGATCGCCTCGCCCTCGCGGTGGAGGTTCTCCATGTGCCGACCGAAGAAGTCCCACTCGTCGTGGGGCAGGGTGTCGTCGTCGATGAAGACGCCGAACTCGAAGTCGTTGGCCCACAGGTAGAGCAGTCCGAAACTGGTCTGGGCGTGGCTCGCCTCGGGGATGAGGTGGCTGTACTCGTCGAGATCCTGGTCGGCGAACCACTGCTCGCGGGCGCTCCCGTCGAACACGGCCCCGTCGACGCCCTCCTCCGCGAGCATCTCGCGCATCGCGTCGCTGTCACAGAAGTCCTCGGTGACGAGGACGAAGAAGAGCCGGTCGGTGTCGAAGTCGTGCTTCCGCGCGTTGGCGACGTACGAGCGAATGCACTCGTACTCCCGGATCGTCGGAACGATCACACAGACGTTCTGCTTCATCATGTGGTAGGTTTTAGGCCGCCCTAAAATGTCTGTCGTTCTCCGGTCGGTGTGGTCGGTTCGGCCGTGGGGTGGTCGATCGGTCCCGCTCTGTGGTCTCGCTGGCCCGCACGCCGTGATCGACACCCGGCGAGTCGGCGGGCGGCGCAGACCCCGCCTCTCGCAGTAGTCCCCACCCTCCCCGACTGCTGGCGACGCGGACTGCGCGCAGGTCCTCGCAGTCGCTCGGACACTGCTCGGTCGGGTCGCCAGCAGATCGCGTCCGCTCGAGGTCTCGGTCGTCGTCCCGTGTTCGGATGGCAGGTGTGGCGTGCGAGTTCACCGGAAGCGTGGCGTGCGAGTTCACCGGAAGCGTGGCGTGCGTAACCCCGACTCGCACGCGAGTGAACCGGATGCAGGTTGTGCGGAGTGCATCCGGCGAGGCGGCGGAGGGGCAGGTGCGGGTGCGGTCGCGATGCGAGTGCTGTCGCGGTCGCGAGCCGAGTTCCGGCGGAGAGCGGGGCCACGGTCCGATCGCAGACAGGGTGTGACAGACCCTATCGCACCATTCAAGAGCCGGCAGTGACAGAGTCGTGATATGGTCGCCGTGCCCGGCGTCGAACTGCTGCAGTCGTACGCCGAACTACTCCAACGTCTCGCCGTCCTCGTCGCCCTCGTGCTCGGCCTCGGGGTCGCACTCGCACTCGACGACCGGGCGTGGCTCGCCCGCTTCCGGGGACGCCTCCTCCTCGGGGTCCCGTGGGGCACGCTCGTCGTGGCCGGGTTCGTCCTCGCGGTCTACCTGTTCTTGCAGGGTGGTCTCGACAACTGGTATCGCCCGGTCACCATCCCCTTCCGGGCGTGGTCGTACTTCTACCCGCTCGGCATCCTCACCGGCGCGTTCTCCCACTCCGGCGCGGGCCACCTGCTCGGCAACCTCGTCGGGACGCTCACCCTCGCCCCACTCGTCGAGTACGCGTGGGGCCACTTCCCGCGCGAACGGGGCAGTTCTTCCTTCGGGTCCCTCGGCGAGAACCCCTACGTCCGCGCGTTCGTCGTCTTCCCGGCGGTCACGCTCGTCGTCGGCCTCCTGACTGCCGTGTTCGCCATCGGACCGATCATCGGCTTCTCGGGAGTCGTCTTCGCGTTCGCCGGCTTCGCGCTGGTGTACTACCCCATCGGCACCGTCGTCGCCCTCTCGGTCGGCGACGTGGTCAGCCTGCTGTACAGCACGCTGTCGAACCCCGAACTCGTCGCTCGCGCCCGGCCGGTGTTCGTCACACCGTGGTGGGCGCAGATCGCCATCCAGGGCCACGCCATCGGCCTGCTGTTCGGCGTGCTGCTCGGCATCCTCGTCGTCCGCCGACGCGACGACCCCCGGCCCGGCGCGTTCCGACTCTGGGCCGGCGTCCTCCTCTTCGCGGTCGTGCAGTCACTGTGGGCCGTCTACTGGTTCCGGGGCGCGAGCCAGTTCGTCCTGTTCCGGTGGCTCGGCCTGATCCTCGTCGTCGGTCTCGCGGTGGTCGTCACGGTCGCGCTCCGCGCCTCCGACCGACCGCTGTTCGGCCGCTTCGCCGAGGGCTTCGACCCCGAGACGGTCAGGGGATTCGTCCCGACACTCCCGCGCTGGGAGGTGGCGGTCGCCGTCCTCGTCTTCTCGGCGGCCGCACTCTCCGGGCCGGCAGTGCCGGTGAACCTCACGACCGCCAGCGACGACCCACTGCCGAACGACCCGATCACGGTCCGGGACTACGAGGTGACCTACGCCGAGGACGTGCCGGACGGGATGGTCTCGGCGGTAGACGCGGAGGCGTTCGGCGAGACGACGCAGGTGAACACCTCGGGAGTGCTCGTCAGGAGCGAGTCGCGCGGTATCTGGACCACAGCAGTATCCAAGTCTAGACTCGCCTTCGAGGGGGAGACACGAGTCCGGGTCGGCGGTGTCGGCTGGCGAGAATCTGTCGTCGTCAACCGTACCGGCTGGACCGCCGTCGGCGGCGGCACGGCCTACCAGATTCGCCTGACGCCCCCCGACGGCGAGCGACGACTGGTCTACCGGTCGCCGGCACGGCAGGTCGAAGGCCGGATCGGTGGGACGAACGTCTCGGTCGTCCCGGCCGAGGAGGGGTTCCGGCTGAACGTCACACGCGGGAACACGACCCGGTCGGTACCGCTGCCGGCGAACAACGAGACGACCGCGACGACCGATCTGGTGTTCACTCGGCAGGGCTCGAAGCTGTTCGCCGTCTCGGACGACACCCGCGTCCGGATCGCCACGCGAGAGACGTATCGCGGCCAGCAGTGACACTCGATTGTCCTGTCGAAACCTGCGACGCGTCAAATCGGTGCATCGAATACAGCCAGCGGTTCCGACAGGGGCTCGTCCATCCCAGCGTCCTCGGCCGAGTCGCGTACTGGACCAAAAGATTATACCTCTTCTCACCGTCGTCGATGCATGAAAAATAGAAGAGAGGAAACGTTCGTAGAAAGCTACGGTGTCGGGCCGATACTCCTCTCGGTAGCTGGCTTGGTGGCCGTGATCGTCGGGGTTCAACAGGGCGTTCTGCACGTTGCACCGGGGTACCAGGGAACCATCAACGCCAGCGCGGAAGCCTTCGATCGGCGGAAGTGGTTGCTCGCGGGAGTCGGGATCGCCGGAGTCGCCGGGGCGGTCGCCTCACTCCGCAGGAAGCGTCTCTCCGTCGTGCCGGTTGCGGCAGGTGCGGTCGTCGTGTTCGAGGCGGTCCGGACGATCGTTCTCGCGGCGACTGGGCTCCCCTATCCACTGTTCACGGAGACGACGTACCGGCGTTCCGGCGACCCCGTCATGTTCGTCCTCGGTGCCGAGCCGTTTCTGCTCGTCGCCGGCGGATGTCTCTTCGTCGCCGCCGGAGTCGCCGGATTACGGAGACGGCGGGGCCGGGAGACGGGTGACGAACTGTCGTCGCCGCCGTCGACCTCACTGTAGTCTCTCCCCGTCTGTCGGTCCGGGAGAACTGTCATCGGTCGGCAGGCTCGACAGAACAGAGTCACTCAATCCCAGACGATCCGGAAGACCTCGGTCGTGATCTCCCGGCGGTCGGCCTCGTGGAAGTCGAACTGTCTGTCGAGTTCGAAGGTCGCCTCGAAGGCGTGTGTCACCTCGCCACCCTCGTCTCCCGCGAAGGCTTCGACGAACTCCCGACTGCCGGCGTTGTGGACCATGTAGGACACGTCGGCGATCTCGGCAGTCGTCTCCAGAAACGCCCGATCCGCGTGTTCCTTGCCGTCCTGTGCCCCGAAGGGCGGGTTGGCGACGACTGTGGTGGGCGTGTCGATACACAGCGGCGCACGAGTCGCGTCGGCCTGCACCCAGTGGATCGGCGTCGTCGTCCCGACACGCTTCCGGTTCTGCCGAGCGGTCCCGAGTGCGTCCCGGTCGAGTTCGACGCCGACGACGCGCGCCGGCCCGCGCAGGGCGGCCCCGAGCGCGAGCATCCCGGTGCCGGTGCCGAGATCGACGACCGTCTTGCCCTCGATGTCACCGTTGAGGTCGGCGACGTGGATCACGTGAGCGGCGATCTCGGGCGGCGTCGGATACTGTTCGAGCGCGACACGCGGGTTCTCGAAGCCGGCGACGACGGCCAACTGGCCGGCGAGCGCGCGTTTCGAGGCCATCAGGCGGCGTGTGTCACGTCGAGCGTCACACCTTCACGGCGGGCGCGTTCCGCGAGGGCGTCGAGTGCCGGATCGACCTTCTCGCGGTCGGCGACCGACTCGACCGTGACGGCGAGTCGACCGGCACCGAGAAACGCGGCGGTCCGGACGAACTCCCGGAGGCGGTCGGCCTCCGACTGCGTGGCCAGCGAGCAGTCCTCGTCGAAGCAGGCCTCGACGCCGACGACCGCCGGCTGGTAGCCCGCCTCCGCGAGTTCGGTCTTCAGGTCGCGCAGGTACTCGGGCGCCGTCGAGTCGAGGTCGGTCGCGTCGATCCGAACCGGGGTGACGCTCTCGGGGCGACACGAGGAGACGGCCGTCGACACGTCCGCAGACTGGGTCGTGCTCATCGTACACACACATATTTCCGGGTTATACAAAAGTCTTTGCGAATTACCTGAAGTAATATTAGGTGGGTCCTATAGCGCGAGCTACATTTTAATCCGGGTGTCAGAACCTCAATACTAAATACGCTGGAGCCTCTACGTGTTCCCGGGGGTCACACGCTCCACGCCCCCATTCCCCCGAACGCGTGTCTGCTGTGTTCTCCCGACAACGTGTCTCCCGGTAGATAGTACCCGGTTCAGTAGACGAGACTGACGACTCGGCTCAGTAGGTGAGGCTGACGACGAGTTCCCCGTCGGCGTCGGAGAGCCGAACGGTGTCGCCGCCGTTGTTCCAGACCGCGCCGGATCGGTTCCAGTAGTAGTCGGTGCCGTCGTCGGCCCCGCTCCCACTGTGGACGCGGAGCGTCGCACCACCCGCGAGGGTCGTCCCGTCGGGGAAGGTGTACGTCTTGCCGGCCTCGTCGGTGATCTGCCAGCCGGAGAGGTCGAGGCTGTCGTCCCCGCGATTCCGGAGCGTGACGTACTCACCGTTGAGGTTCTCGTTGTCGTTGCCCTCGGCGTCGGCGACGACCGAGACGGCCAGTCGGTCGGTGGTCGTGCTGGCAGTCGCGTCGCTCCCACTGGTTCCATCGGTGTCGTCGGTATCGTCGGTGGCCCCGGTGCTGGCGGTCGGATCGGCGGTCGCACACTCGCCCCAGACGCCCCGACCGTCGCTCTGGGCCTCGGTCTCGGCCGCCGAGAAACGGGGACGGTCCACGAAGTCGCTGTCGTACATCCGGGCGTAGCCCTGGCGGATCAGTCCGTAGTTGAAGCTCTCGCCGTCGACGTAGACGTACGCGAGCAGACGACCGTAGTAGCCGCGCTTCCCCTCGTTCGGATCGAAGCCGAGTTGCACGGTCTCGCCCGCGAGGGTGTCTTTCGCGTGCTGGCTGGCGCGCTCACCCCACGTGCGCAGGCAGTCCCGCCCGGCGTCGGTGTCCGGGACGCCGAACTCGTCGGGGCTGACCTCGGTGTGGACCTCGGGCGTGTCGACGCCGAGCAGTCGCACCGTATCGCGGCTCCCGTTCTCGTATCGGATCTTGATCGTGTCACCGTCGACGACCTCCACGACCTCGGCGGTGACCTGCGGACTGGTCGCGGGGTGTGGTGTCGGACTCGGGCCGAGCGAGCTGTCGGGTGTGGTGGTGTCGGCCGAAGACTCGGCGGGCGGGGGTGCTGCGGTACAGCCGGCGAGAAGCAGGAGGGCGACGACGAGGAGCGTCGAGACGCGCATATCGAGGCTGTCGGGCTACTCCGGCTTGAACCCCGGTGACGTGTGCGGAATCTGGAGTGAGCAGTACGAACTGTCGCCGACTGTCTCGCCGGGAGTCGGACGCGTCGGCCTGCCTGTCACGTCCACACGGGACCCGCGTTCGCCACTCCGATTCGGATCGACGGTTCGCCACCCACCTGGGCGTCGCGACGCTGACGAGAGCCCGGCAGTGTGGCTCACATCTGCCAGTCGGTCGCACACCTCAAACAGCGTTATCACCTCGGCAGGAGTTCCGTGAAACACGTCGCACCAGTCGACGCAGTGATCCAGATGACGGCCACCACCCACCCCACGACGCTCGTCCTCCACGGACGCCCCAGCGTCGAGGTGGTCGTCCGCGACGCCACCGCCCGGCGTCCGGCCCGCCGTCCGATTCGCGGCTGACCCCGCGCCCCACTGGCGCTTCCTCCCCGACCCTCCCGTCGTTCGACGCCGACCGCCGAGTGGCGGTGCCGTCTCTCCCGGTCCCGCCGACGCGACTCTCACAGGGAGCAACGCCTCAGCCGGAAGACTGCCGCCAGCCTCTCGCGCTCGCTCGGGTCGCTTCCCGGTCCCTGGTGTACCTCGGTCGCCTGCCGTCGGTCCTCGCTCCTCGCGCCGACCGGCACAGGTGGCGGTTCGACTCCGCCTGCACCCCTCGTCCGCCACGGCCACATCGCCGTGGGGACACACCACCCATGTCCGCACGCACCAACCTCCCGTTCGCCTCGTCAGACGACTACCGACTCCCGGCCGACTCGCCGCCGGTGACCGCCGCGTTCGCACTGGCCGGTCTGCCGCCGGTGGCGGTTCTGCTGGTCGCCGAACCGGTCCTCGTGGTCCCGGCGCTCAGCCTCGTCTGTGCGCTGTGGTTCGCCCGCCGCACTGCGGGCTGAGTGCGACCGGCCCGAACGTCGGTCCTCCCGGCGACGGACAGCTTTTTTCGCCCCGGCGTCGTCCAGTCAGGTATGTCCCTCGACGTACAACCGCCGGAGCCGCCGGAACTCGCCGAGATCGACCCGAACCAGTACGACGACGCCGAGGTCGTCGGCGAGACCGACTACCGGCGCGCAGAACTGTCGGAGTTTCTCGAGGCCGGCGCGTGGCGCGAGGCCTTCGACGAGTGGAAGGTCCACACCGACATCGGCGACCCCGAGTGGCGGGTGATCGAGGACCTCGACATGATCCAGCAGTTCGACTTCTTCTGGGACGACTTCGCCGACCGCGTCGGCTACCACGCGCCCGGACTGCCGGAAGACTGGCGCGAACGCGACCTCCACCCCAACCTGGTCTCGTGGGGGATGGTCTCCGGGATCAACGCCGCGATGACGGAACTCGGACAGGTCGTCTCCCGCGTCCTGAAAGAGGAGTACATCGACTGGGAGGCGGAGTACGACGCGCCGGACGACCTGCCGGACTTCGACTGACGATCGCAGAGTTTCTCCGCCGGACGAGTCGAGCGATCACGTGCGGCCGGACGAGCCGACTCACTTCCCGACCCGGTGAGCGAGATACACCAGAACGGCACCGACGGCCGGCGGCACCAGGCCCGCAGGTTGCGGGAGCGAGTAGAGATACCGAACGAGGGGTGCCCAGACACCCGAAACCGGCTGTTGCTGTGCCGGCGGGACGGTCGCCACGAGGCCGAGGTACAACAGGAGGAGGAAGGTGAATCCGGACAGCGCGAGCAGTCTGTCGTAGGTGACGCTCGCCCCGGCGGCGGCCTCCTCTTGGCGTTCGGCTACCCCCCGCCGGTGTCGCCGGGCGACGAGCAGCGTCGGTGCGACGACCGGCGCGACGACGAACAGACCGACGACGACGTAGAAGGCCCGGGAGAGCGTCAGACTCCCGCCGCCGATACCGGCGGTCTGGCCGATCAGGAAGACGATACCGAGTACGACGAACCCACCGATGAGGAGCGTCGCCAGCGCGCTGGCGAGGACCCAGCACTTGAACACCAGGGAGCGACTCGCCCGGAGCGCGTATGGGTACGCACCGACGATGCCGCGGTAGCCGTCTGCCATCGCACGTGCTAGGGAGTCACGGCGATTAAACACCGCGATGTTCGCGGCGGCGGAGACGACCGACGACCGGACTCGGACTCACTCGGTCAGCGTCTCGTAGGCGCGGTTGACCTCTTTGAACGCCTCCTCGCTGCCGGAGTCGGTGTCGGGATGGACCTGCTTCACCTTCTCGCGGTAGGCCGACCGCACCGCGTCGGTGTCCGCGCCGGGGTCGAGGTCGAGCGTCCGGTAGGCTTCTTCGGGTGTCGGTCCCTGCGTCGTCGAGGGCGCGTACCGACGCTGGCCGGCCTGTCCCGCCCCTGCCGCGCCGGCCGCCCCGAACCCGCGCCCCTCTCGGGCGTTGGCTCTCGCACGCGCCTGCCGCGCCTGCGCGGAGAACCCCCCACGAGCACCTTCGCCGGCACCGAGACCGCCGTCGCTGGCGCGGCGTGCGCCGCGTGCTCTCGCTCGGGTCCGTGCTTCCATCCGCCCGCTGGCGTGGTACCACATGAAGTACGCCGTCGCGCCGAAGGGAACCGCGACGATCAGCAGGAACAGCGAGTAGACGAACGACAGCACGACTAGCAGGACGGACAGTCCGGTGAACACCGCCGCCAGCCCGAGGATCAGTCTATCGCGGTCCACGCAGGAAGTAGGAACCGGACGACCGTAAGCGTCCCGCCCGAGGGTGAGAGCGACGCAGTTCGTCGCGGGTGGAGTCGTCCCGCCCAACGCTCAAGGGTTGTGGCGTGGTAGCACGACCATGAGCATCACCGGTGTCTGTCAGATCTGTGAGTCGGCGGAGGCGCGCCACTCCTGTCAGCAGTGCGGCCGGGCCGTGTGTGAGGACCACTACGACCGCGAGATGGCCGTGTGTGAGGTCTGTGCGACCGAACTCCGGCGCGGCGGTGGGAGCGAGTCCGGTGGCGGGCCGAAGGGTCGCGGCGGACACGACGTGGACGACGACGATATCCTGCGGTGACGTGTCTCGAACTGCGGTGTGGAGGTTGGAGTCGAGTGAGTCGTAGCGGTCGTAGTCGAGTGAGTCGTAGCGGTCGTAACCGAATGAGTCGCTGACGACGAGCAGTGAAAGCCCCCGGCGTCTCGACGGTCCGCGACTTCGTGCGCGCTTCCTTCACGAGGGCGCGTCGCTTCGCTCCGCGCCCTCGTTCAGTCCGGTGCTTAGTGCGTCGAGGACCAGTCGAGACGCCGGCCCCTTTCAGTCCCACCCGAGTTTGCGTCCCATCGTGCCACTACTGGTGGTTGACCGGTAGTCGCCGACAGTCCCCGGCTGGCGTGTTGTCCCGGTGATCGCTAGTCGGCGTGTCGTCTGTCGGGTCGGGAACCCAGTTTCGCGTAGTAGCCCCACCCCTCCCCGACTGCTGACGACGCGACCTGCGGGCAGGTCACTCGCTGTCGCTCGGACACTGCCCGATTCCGGTCGCCAGCAGAACGCGTCCAGTGGGGGTCCCGGCTGTCGTCGACAGTGCGAGGGGGTAGGCTGTGTCTCTCGACCTCCCAGCGAGGTCACAGAACAGTCGGCCGAGTCGTGGTGTATCGGTCACGTCCGTCGGTTTCGGCTGGACATCACAGCGGCTCGAAGAATACGGGGAGACCAATACCCTCATTAACGTACAACGTGAACCGGCGAACGATGTCAGGAACTCTCACCGAAAAGGTTCTGGAGGACCACCTCGTCGAGGGTGAACTCGAACCCGGCGAGGAGATCGGGATCGAGATCGATCAGGTCCTCACACAGGACACCACGGGGACGATGGTGTGGCTCCAGTTCGAGGCGATGGAGATGGACGAAGTCCAGACGGAGATCGCCGCCCAGTACTGTGACCACCAGACGTACCAGTTCGACTTCAAGAACACCGACGACCACCGCTTCCTGCGATCTGCGGCCGGCACCTACGGCGCGTATTTCTCGCGGCCCGGCAACGGGATCTGTCACAACGTCCACAAGGAGAACTTCGCCGCACCCGGCAAGACGCTCCTCGGATCGGACTCCCACACGCCGACGCCGGGCGGACTCGGCCAACTCGCGATCGGCGCGGGCGGGATCGACATCGCAGTCGCCATGGGTGGCGGCGCGTACTACGTCGAGATGCCCGAGGTCGTCAACGTCCGCCTGGAGGGCGAACTGCCCGAGTGGGCCACCGCGAAGGACGTCATCCTCGAGATGCTCCGCCGTCTGTCCGTGAAGGGCGGCGTCGGCAAGATCTTCGAGTACACCGGCCCGGGCGTCGAGACGCTCTCGGTGCCGGAGCGGACGACGATCACGAACATGGGGACGGAACTCGGTGCGACCTCCTCCATCTTCCCGACCGACGAGCGCACCGAGGAGTACCTCGCGAAGCAGGGTCGTGAAGACGAGTACGTCGAACTCGCGCCCGACGCGGACGCAGAGTACGCAGACGAGATCACCATCGACCTCTCGGAGATCGAACCGCTCGTCGCCTGCCCGTCGATGCCGGACAACGTCGTGCCGGTCCGCGAAGTGGCTGGCGAGAAGGTCGATCAGGTCATCCTCGGCTCCTGTACGAACGGTGGCTACGAGGACATCCTCCCGGCCGCGAAGATGCTCGAAGGCCGCGAAGTGAACAAGAAGACGGACCTCATCGTCGCCCCCGGTTCGAAGCAGGCCAGCGAGATGCTCGCCCGCGACGGCTGGACGGCCGAGATGATGGCCGCCGGCGTCAACTTCTCCGAGGCGACCTGTGGTGCCTGTATCGGTAACGGCCACGTGCCGGCCTCCGACTCCGTGTCGGTCCGGACGTTCAACCGCAACTTCGAGGGCCGCTCCGGCATCGAGGACGACGCTGTGTACCTGTCCTCGCCGGAGGTCGCGGCCGCGGCCGCCCTGAAGGGCGAACTCGTCGACCCGCGTGACCTCGCAGAGGAACTCGGCGACATGGAGGCACCCGGCTTCGAACTGCCCGACGTGTACGACGGCTCGAAGGCGGACCTCATCACGCCGGACGAGGCAGTCGACGACGAACTCGTCAAGGGGCCGAACATCGGCGACGTGCCCCTGAAGGGTGCGCTCGACGACGAGGTCGGCGGCGAGACACTGCTGAAGATGCGGGACAACATCACGACCGACCACATCATCCCGGCGACGTCGGACATCCTGATGTACCGGTCGAACGTCCCGAAGCTCTCCGAGTACACGCTCTCGCGTGTCGACGAGACGTTCCCCGAGCGCGCGCTGGAGGCCGACGGCGGCGTCCTCGTGGCCGGCGAGAACTACGGCCAGGGCTCCTCGCGTGAGCACGCCGCGATGTGTCCGATGTACCTCGGCATCGAGGCCGTCTTCGCGCAGTCGTTCGCCCGCATCCACAAGGCGAACCTGTTCAACTTCGGCATCGTCCCGCTGACGATCGACCAGGAGACCTACGACAAGATCGAGCAGGGCGACGACATCCACATCGTCGACGACATCGGCGAGGGCGTCCGCAACGGCGAGGAGGAGTTCACCATCAGCGTGAACGGCGAGTGGGAAGCGACCGCCCACCTCGACGCCTCCCAGCGCGAGCGCGACATCCTCGCGGCCGGTGGGAAGCTCTCGTGGACGAAAGAGCAGTCGCTCGGCGACGGCGCGGCCCCGGCCGACGACTGAGGCTGTAGTCGACGCACTGCGACACTTTTTCGCGCCCGGTCGAAAGGGTAAGGCCCTTATCTACCGACCGAGAAGCATCGACCGCGCGTCGGTGGTCTAGTGGTATGACCTGAGCCTTCCAAGCTCATGACCCGGGTTCGAGTCCCGGCCGACGCAGTTTCTGTCGAGCGAAGCGAGACGACACTCGCTAGCCGTGGCTCGAACTACGCGAGACGGGTCTCGCGATCGAGTTCGAGTCCCGGCCGACGCAGTTTCTGTCGATCACTTCTCGGAGCAGTACCACTGGTGACTCCGGCAACCCTGTCGGCCGGTCACAAGACTTTTTATCGTGCTACTGTTTAGCACACATCGAAGCCTCGGTACGTGAGGCTTCCGACGGGAACCACCGTCGCACGCGACTGGACCCCAGCATCGGCGGACGAGCGCCTCGCTTGGGTCGTGGCCACGACCACTCGGCGGGTCGGTGCTCCCCGACGACGCCGACCCGTGTTCCGCGTTTTGTGACGTATGAGCGTCTGTAGCAGTGGATAAGTTGATATTGCCAGCGCGCGTTACTCCCTCCGAATATGATACTTCTTCCCCTCTTTCCCGGCATCCCCGGCGGCATCGAACTGCTCGTCATCCTGCTGGTCGTCGTCCTGCTGTTCGGCGCGAACAAACTCCCGAAGCTCGCTCGGGCCTCCGGACAGGCGATGGGCGAGTTCCGGCGCGGCCGCGAAGAGATCGAAGCCGAACTGAAGGCTGGCGTCGACGACTCGACCTCTAGCGAGGCCGACCCCCTGCTCGAAGACGAGGCCGCCACGACCGCACGCTGATCGCCCACTTACGACCGACTTTTCATCGCTGTTCACAACGCCGATTACTCAGTCCCCGAGCGTCGGCTCTGCGGTCGGCGTCGCTCGCGCGGACCGGTAGCTGACGACGAAGACGCCCGTGGCGACGACGATGAACCCCGCCGCCGTCAGGAACGCGACCTCCGTCGAGATGTAGTCTTTCACGACGCCGACGAAGACCGGCCCGACGACCTGTCCGATCTTCCACGAGATGGACCGGAGCGACATACTGCTAGCCACCGAGTCGAACTGCTCGCCCTCCTCGACGAACAGCGCCATACTCGCCGGGAGTCGGATGCTGTCGGCGATCCCCAGCACGCCGTACGCCGCGAAGAGAGTGAAGAACGCGCCGCCGAGTTCGACGCTTCTGCCGACCGCCGACAGTGTGACTGGCGCGATCGCACCCTCGGCGTACAGCGCCAGCGGGATCAGCGCGGTGCCGAGACCGTAGACGAGTGCGCCGACCGCGACGAAGGACGGTTTCCTGCCGACTCGGTCCGTCAGATCGCCCATGTACCCCTGGACGATGGACTTCGTGAGCTTCCCGCCCGCGAGAATCCAGCCGATGGCGAACGCCGAGATGCCGAACTCGGTTCTGGCGTAGATGGGCAGGAAGATGATGACCGCCATCTTGCCGACCGAGAACGCGAGGCGGAAGAAGACGAGCGACCGGATCAACGGGCGGTCGAACAGGGCTTCGAGCGTCTCCCGGCCACTCGCTTCCTCGGGGTCCGTCTTCCCACCGGGATTGTCGCGCAAGTAGAGCAGGACGAGGACGAACGCACCGACCGTCACCGCAGAGAGGACGGCGTAGGCGATCCACATGTCGTAGGCGTACAGCAGGTAGCCGCCGACGAGGTCGCCCGCGAGACTGGAGAACGCGCCGACCTGGTTGTACGAGCCGAGCCAGCGACCCGAGGCGTCCTCGGGACTGATCTCGCCGACGACGGTCGAGCCGGTGATCCAGAGCATACTCGCGCCGACGCCCTGCACGACCCGGACCAGGATCACGTCCACCGCGTTCGAGACGAGCGCGAACCCGACGAAGACGACGACGTTGATCGCGAGGCCGACGAGCAGGAAGTACTTCGCGTTGCCCGTGTCGACCTTCCGGCCCAGCGGGAGGACGATCAGCAGTTGGACGATCGCGAAGGCGGTCCCGAACAGCCCCTCGATAGTGCCGGTCGTGCCGAACCGCTCGGCGTACAGCGCCAGCGCGATGAGAATCGTCGAGTAGGCCTGTGCCCGAGCGAAGGCAGAGCCTGCCAGCGCGGCGAACTCGCGGTCGCGGGCCAGCAGGCCGAGTGCGTTTCCGGAGCCGGACACTGTTTCGGTTCGAAACACTCGGTCCACCGGGTTAAAGTTCGCTCTTCCGGACGCGTTCGGTACGTCAGGACACCCCACGAGGCGTGCTCACGGCTGTCGGTACTGCTCGGTCGGTGTCGAAACAAGTGGTGCGAGTGGTGGCTCGGTCGTCCGGCGGCGCGGTCGCCCTGTCTCGGGTGACGTTCTCGCCGACTCAGAGCATCCCTTCTTCTTTCAGGCCCGCGATGACGTCGTCGACGAGGTCCTGGGCCGAGTCGTAGGGGAAGTCTTGGTGCCCGCCGAGTTTCGCGGCCATCTCCATCGCGGTGAAGCTCACGTCGCCCGCCTCGAACTTCGTGCCCGGCCCGTTCGGCAGGGCGGGGACGAGGTCCATCTGGTTGCTCACGGGGTAGTCTGCGCCTTCGAACGCTTCGAGAAGCTGGTCGCGGAGTTCGGCTTCGGCGTCTGCCATGCTATAGTATCCACACATCGTGCGCAAAAACGTTCCGGAACAACCGAGAACGTGTGGAAGGTTGTTCGACGACGGTCGCCGGCGACCGCGACACGACCTGCCCACGAAACCGCCCGCGAACGCCGGGCTTTTGCCACCGGCCACGCCAGGTCCTGGCATGGAGACTGACGACACTCCGGCCGGCTCCGACCTCGACTTCGACTTCGACCTCCTCCGGGAGTTGACCGAGACCGGCGGCGTCCCGGGCTACGAGGACCGGATCCGAGAGATCGTGCGCCGGGAACTCGCCGGGACCACCGATCGCGTCCGCTCGGACGCGATGGGCAACGTCGTCGGCACCATCGAGGGGTCGAGCGACTACGAGGTCGCCGTCCCGGCACACATGGACGAGATCGGGTTCATGGTCCGGCACGTCGACTCGGAGGGCTTTCTGGAACTGGACCCACTCGGCGGCTGGGACCCGCGCGTTCTGAAGGCCCAGCGCGTCACGATCCACACCGAAGACGGGCAGGTGCCGGGCGTGATCGGCTCCGTGCCGCCACACACGTTAGACGAGACCGACGTGGAGTCGACGCCCGCAGTCGAGGACGTCTACGTCGATCTCGGACTTCCGAAGGAGAAGGTCCGCGAGCGCGTCTCGGTCGGCGACCTGGTGACGATGGCACAGACGACCCGGCGACTCGGCGAGCACGTCACCGGGAAGGCACTGGACGACCGGGTGTGTCTGTTCGCCATGCTCGAAGCGGCTCGCCGGATCGAGGACCCGGAGGTGACGATCCACTTCACCGCGACCGTACAGGAGGAGGTCGGCCTGCGCGGGGCGCGAGCCCTCGGAGTGGACATCGCGCCGGATCTCGCAATCGCGCTGGACGTGACGGTCGCGAACGACCTGCCGGAGTTCGACGAAGGCGAGTACGTCACGCGACTCGGGCAGGGCACGGCGATCAAACTGAAGGACTCGAGCGTCATCACGAACCCGAAGGTCCACCGCCGGCTGACGTCGGTCGCCGAGGCCCACGGCATCAGGACGCAGACCGAGGTGCTCCCGGCCGGCGGCACCGACACCGCCGGCTTCCAGACCGGCGGGGGTGCGACCGCGGTCGGTGCCATCTCGATCCCGACGCGGTACCTCCACACGGTGACCGAGAGCGTCCACGCGGACGACGTGTCGGCGACCATCGACCTGTTGACGGCGTTCTTGGAGACCGAGACCGGTGACCACGACTACACGCTCTGAAGCGCGTGTTTCCGTGGCTTCCTCTGTCGTGTTGGAAGCCGGCGGTCGCAGTCGTGGAAGCTGTCGCGGTCGGAGTGGTGGTCGCTGTCGCGGTCGGAGTGGCGGATTCGGTCGTGGTTACGATGCGGTATCGTTCCAGTCGTCTCGACCTTCGAGCCACATCTCGAAACACGGTCGAGTCGATCACTGACCTCCCGCGTCACCCCGACCCCGATTCACCGTGACTCGATCGCGACCGCTCTACAGTGGGATCGGGAGCCACGACAGCCACTCGACCACGGTCGCCGGCGGGAGCAGTGGCTCGTGTAAGACCAGCCAGTCCAAGAGACACAGTCCCAGGCCGTGTGCCACGATAGACGGCAACAGCGACCGGCTCTTGTAATCTACCGCGCCGAACAACACGTCTGTCGGCCCCGAGAGCAGCAACTCGATCGGCGGCTTCCCGACGTGGTGCAGGGCGTAGACGACCGGGCTGATGAACACGCTCTTGAAGCCGATGTCGCGCACGCCGACACAGAGCAGGCCCCGGTAGTACGTCTCCGCCGCGATCACGACCACCAGCTGCTGGGCCGCGTGCGGGAGAAACGCCGACAGCGCGGTACTGGTCTGCCACATCGGGTAGTACGCCCGGATGGAGGGGAGCGACGACCCCACGAGGTAGAAGGGGACGACGAACGCCGCGAGCAGGAGGGTGTTCCGCAGGGCGGTGCGGTCCACGCGCCAACCCAGGTCCCGGCCGTGGGTGATCGCCAACAGCGCGGGGGCGAACACGAACAACACCGCGTCCCGCACGGCCCGCGCCGTGAGGTCGCCGTTCGGGACGTGCCAGTAGCTCAGCACGATCGTCAAGAGTAAGCCTACGAGGAGAGACCGCTGGACCCACGTCAGCCCCCGGAGGCGGTCGAACACGGCCGACGCGTCAGTCCGCAGTCTCGACCGGCCCGGTGCCGACGACGCTCGTCACGTCGTCCAGAAACTCCTGCCGGGAGTCGAAGTACGTCGTCTCCACGTCGTCCAGGACGTCCGCGAGTGTCTGCGGTCCGGCGGGTGTCCGGATGGTGCTCTCGCCCTCCAACTCGCGGATTCGGCTGGCCTCCTTCGGCCACGTGAGCCGCGAGGCGACCCGCGCCAGCGGGGCCCCCTCGACGGACTCGCCCGTCCCGAGTTCGACCGCGGGCGCTTCCTCTTCCGCGTCGTCGTCGTCAGCCATACTCCGGCGTTTGCCACCGGCGGGCGTAAACCCTTCGGACCCCGGCGCGAGTCGCCCGACCACGGGTCGTCCCGGCCGTCGCCGGGCCACGCAGGCGTCATAGCCACTGCGTCTTGCGACCGTCTGACGTAGGGTTTTGTGGGAGGCTTCCGTACCCCCGGTATGACCAGTCTCTCGGAGGCGTACGGTGGCAACGTCGGCTCGGCGACGAGCCTCCGGCGGCTGTATCTCGGTGGGGCGCTGTTCGGACTCGGGACGCTGCTCGTCCTCGTCGGCATCGTCGTGACCACGACCGACCTCCTGATCGAGGGACTCACCGCCGCCAGGCGGATCGGCGGTATCCTCGCGGGTGTCGGTGTCCCGGCGGCGTTCCTCGGCGTCCTGACGGTCCTACCGGCCAGTCGCCGGACGCGCGCGGCGGCGGTCATCGGCGCGACGATCGCGGTGCTCGGCGTCGCCCTGTTCGCCCACGCGTACCCCTGTCAGTGGTCCGGGTCGAACTGCGGCACGGCGAACCTCACACTCCCGACCGTCGGGCTGTACTTCCTCGGCACCGTGACGACCATCTGGTGTCTGTTCGTCGGCATCGCCACGTTCAAGCGTCGGAACGACCCCGGCGGCACGGCCCGCCTCGAAGTAGTCCGGCAGGGCGAGACGGTCGTGGTGGAGCGAGAAGACTCCGGCTTCGGCGGCTTCGGCGGTGTCGGGCTGTTCGGCCAGGAACCGGACGGCGAGGTCGAGACGCAGACCGGGTCGCCGGCGAGCGACGGCGGGTCGACGACGCAGGACCTCTCGTCGCCGCTTGACCAGTCCGGCGACACGCACGACCGGATGGCACCGACGACAGACGACGCCGAGGTGATGCGGAGCGGGGCGGCAGGAGACGCCGCCGAGCGCCCGGACGTGACCGATCGCTACTGCGGGAACTGCGACCACTTCCAGTACGTCCGCACCGACGACGGCATCCAGCCGTACTGCGGCGCACACGACGAACTGATGGACGACATGGAGGCCTGCCGCGACTGGCAGGCGCGCGGCGGGAACTGATCGACACGGCGCGCTGTTTTCCGACTACTCACAGCCCGGAGAGCGTCTCGCTCACTCGCGTCCAGTGACTGCCCTTCCAGAAACACTGTCCGCAGTCCCGACAGCGCCAGACGCGCATCGGGTCGCCGTCCTGCGTCGTGTCGGGCGCGTACGCCGGTCGCTCGTCGTGGTCCGCGAGTTCTGCGACCGGGCCGTTACAGCGACCACAGCGCGCCGGTTCCGAATCCAGTTCGAGCGTGAACCCGGCCTCGCGGAGTTCCCGGAGTTGGTCGGTCACGTCCCGCGTCTGCAACAGGACGCTCCCGGCGGCGGTGTCCCGGTCGGCCCGGCGCGCCAACTGGTGATCGCGGGTCAGCAATCGCCGATTCTCCTCGCTTGCCAGTGCGAGCAGTCGGTCGTCGGCTTCCGCGTCCCGGTCCAGCGCGTAGGCCGCGTCGTAGCCGCACATCCGGAGGTAGCTGGCGAGTTTGCCGAGCATCACGTCCAGCAGGAGTCGGCTGTCGGTGGGAGACGAACGGGGTGCCTCGTCGGCCATCAGTGGAGGAAGTCGCGCAGTCCGTCGATGTCGCGTGTGTTCACCACGTCTGCCTCGGTCGCCCAGCCACGCCGTGCGGTGTGGATCCCGTACCGGGCGTGGTCCAGTTCGCCCGGCGAGTGGGCGTCGGTGTTGATGGCGATCAGCGCGCCGGCCTGCACCGCGAACTTCGTCGCCTCGCCCGACAGGTCGAGGCGATACGGACTGGCGTTGATCTCCAGTGCCGTGTCGTTGGCGGCGGCCGCCTCCGCGATACGCTCGTAATCCAGCGGCAGCCCGGGTCGCCGATTCAGCAGGCGACCGGTCGGGTGCCCGAGGACGTCGACCGAGGGGTGTTCGATGGCGGTGACGATCCGCTCGGTCGCGGTCTCGCGGTCCTGGTCCAGCGCGGCGTGGGGCGAGGCGACGACCACGTCCAGTTCGGCGAGGAGGTCGTCGTCGGTCGAGAGACCGCCTGCTTTGTCGATGTTCGTCTCCACGCCGTGGAGGACCGGGATGTCGGCGTCGGCCGCGACGGCTTCGACTTCTGCCATCTGCTCGCGCAGGCGGTCGTCGTCCAGGCCGACGCCGCCGACCATCCCCGGGCCAGTGGCGTGATCCGAGACGACGTGGTACTCGTAGCCGCGCTCTGCGGCGGCGGCGACCATCTCCGCGATGGTGTTGTTCCCGTCCGACCAGTCGGTGTGGGTGTGCAGGTCGCCGCGCAGGGCGCCTTCCTCGATGGGGTCGGGGAGGGTTCCGTCCATCGCGGCTTCGATCTCACCGGTGTCTTCGCGCATCTCCGGCGGGAAAACAGGGAAATCGAGTGCCCCGTAGATCTCTTCCTCCGTCCGGCCGCCGAGTCGCTCGCCGACGCGCTGGCCGTCGTCCGGATTCTCCACCTCGGACACGTCGAAGATGCCGTACTCGTTGATCTTCAGCCCCCGATCGATGGCGACGTTCCGGAGGTGGACGTTGTGTTCCTTGCTCCCGGTGAAGTACTGGAGGGCGGAACCGAACTCCTCGGGGACGACGACCCGGAGGTCCACCCGCACGCCGCCGGCCCGAACCGACGCCTTGCTCGTGCCGGCCTCGATCACCGAGTCGGCCTCCGGCCAGTCGGTGAACGCCTCGACGACCGACTCGCCGTCGTCGCTTGCGACCAGCACGTCCACGTCGCCGATTGTCTCTCGCCAACGTCTGATCGACCCCGCGACCTCGGCGCGGTTCGCTGGTTCCACGTCGGCGAAGTACGCGAGCACGCTGTCCGCGAGGGGCCGGGCCTCGCCGAGCAGTTCGCGCTCCTGTGTCTGGCGGGCGAAGGGGATGGCGTCGAGGATGTTCTGCTCGGTCTTCGCGCCGAAGCCTTTCACCGACTGGATCTCGCCGGCTTCGGCGGCGGCTTCGAGTTCGTCGAGTGTCGTGATCCCGAGTGCTTCGTACAGCGCGCCGACGGTCTTCGGGCCGACACCCTCGACCGACGTGAGCGCGCCCATCTCGACGGGCATCTCGTCGCGGAGTTCCTCCAGTTCCTCGATCGACCCGGTCGTCAGATACTCGACGATCTTCGACGAGATGGCGTCGCCGACCTTGTCGATCTCCTCGACCGCCTCCTGTCCCTCCTCCGCGAGTTCCTCGATCGGCCGGTGGTAGCCCCGGACGTTCTCGGCGGCGTCGCGGTAGGCGCGCGGCTTGTAGTTCACGTCCTGGGCTTCCAGCAGGTCGGCGAACTCCTCCAGCAGGTCGGCGATCTCGTCGTTCCGGCTCACCGGCCACCCCGCTTCGAGACGCCGCCGTCGTCGCGACCGAGCGCCTGCTTCAGGAACGACATCCAGCGCTTCCGGTCGGCGGCGGCCTGTCGTTCGGCCTCCTGTTCCAGATCGACCGGCCGGAGCTGTTCGAGGGCGTTCAGCGCCCGGTCGATCCCGACGATGGACTCCACGAGTGTCTCACCCTCCTCGTAGCTCACCTCGTCGTTCTCGATCCGCTGGAGGCGCTGGAGACGCTCCCGGCGGAGGTTCTTCTTCGCCTGGTCCACCCGGTCACGCTCGCCGGCGGGGATGGTGTCCCGGCGTTTGATCTCGAAGACGAACGACCGGAGGTCGATCTCCTCCCCTTGCACCTCGATGGTCTCGGGGATGGACGCGCCCACGGTCGCTCCCTCCCGGTTGACGCGTTCGAGGAGCTGTTTTCGCTCGAACTCTTGCACGCGAGACGGTTGGGGTGGCCCGTACTTCGCTCCTTCGCTGGAGTACGTGGGTGGCTCGGGGTACTGTGTCGGGAGAGTCGAAGTCGTGACTTCGGGTGCGTCTGTTGTAGCTGTGGATTGCCGTCGAATCGGTCGCAGACGTGGATGCTGTCGAACTGCTCGTAGACGACGAGTGGTGAACGCCCTCGGCGTCTCTCGAACCACGCTCCTCGGTCAGGCGGGCCGGCAAGCCGGCTCGCCTGCCTTCCGGTGCTGACGGGCGAGCCACGCCTCGCCCGAAGCGGCCCCACGCCGCCGAGGTGTCGCGCCAGCCCGTTCGACTGGTCCTGTGACGTGAACTGTGGTGGAAACTCGGAAGCCGCGGTGTCGTCGCGGTCTGCAGTGCGATCAGGCTTGAAATTGTCGTCGCGGCTCACCGTCTTCGATGTACGACCGACGAGCTAGACGATCACAGTACTCCGGCGATCCACGAACACCCACAGAGCCGACCCGAGAACACCGTTCGACCCACCGCTCACACGTCGCCGGACATCGTATCGAACAGACGGTCGATCAGCGCCGACCGGGAGACGCGCCGGGCGCTCGCGTTGCCGGAGGGGACGTCCACCTCGTCACGCTCCGGAATCTGGCCGCCGCCCATCCGGGCGTGGCCGCCGGCACTGGCGTTGGGGATGTCCGAGACCGCCGCCTCCAGCGCCCGGCCCATGTGGACCCGGTCGTCCCGCGACCGACCGGAGAGGTAGACGATGCCGTCGCGTTCCCCGCAGACGACGACCGCCGTCACGCCCTCCAGTTGCATCAACTCGTCTGCGGCCTGTGGCACCGCGTCGACGTTCGAGATACCGCCTACGTCCGAGACCGCGAACGACCCCTGCACCTTCCGTCCGGCGATGGCGCGGGCCTTCACCTCCAGCACCTCGGCGGAGACCTGCGGGTTGGCGATCCGGTCCAGCAGGTCCTCGTCGACGCCGGGGTAGAGGTAGCCCGCCGCCGCGAAGTCAGCGTCGTCACAGCCCGCGGTCAGGTGCTTGGTGTCCGCGAGAATTCCGTACAGCAACCCCGTGGCGACCTCGGAGGGGATGGTGTAGCGCGCGCCGATCTCGCTGGCGTGCTGGTCCGGCGGCACCGGCTTCGCGCCGATGTTCCGGAAGTACTCCGCGACGATGCTGGCGGTCGCGCCGTAGTCGGTCCGAACGTCGGTGAACGCCTCGCCGTTGCCCTCACCCGGATGGTGGTCGACGACCGCCAACGGGAGGACACTCTCCGCGCCGGCGAACCCACGCGGACTGTTGTGGTCCACGAGTACGACGTCTTCCGCAGAGAGTTCCGAGACGTGATCGATACGATCCAACTCTAAGTCGAGAACGGTCCGAAAGGCGCGGTTTTCCTGATGTCTGATCTGTCCGGAGAACTGGAGGGTCGTGTCGACGTCCAACTGTTCGGCGAGTGTCGCCACCCCGATCGCGGCCGCCATCGCGTCCGGGTCCGGGTTCGGATGCATCAACACCGACAACTCCTCCCGGTCGGCCAGCACCGACTTGAACAGCACGCCCATCGGCCGCCGATACCGGAAGACGGCGTACGTGGCCGCGACGGCGACGACCAACCCGACGACTACTGCCGCCACCAACTCCGGGTTCGCGCGGACGAACTCCGCCGCGCGCCCGACGACTTCGTTCCCGACGGCCCCTACCCGCATGGTCCGAACCTCAAAGCCGACCGGTAAGAACCTTCCCCAACGTTTCGACGTGCGAGAAAGGACACGATTCTCCGCCGGTGCGGCCAGCCCGACTCCCGCCGAATCGGCCGAGTTCCTACGACTCGGGGCTGTACGCCCGGATCGCGTCACGGTACCCCTCGCGGAAGGTCGGGTACCGGAACTCGTAGCCCAGCCCGCGCAGTCGCTCGTTCGAGCACCGTTTGCTCGTCAGGATCCGGCGTTCGGCGGCCTCCGAGAGCTCACCCGCCGCCAGTCGCTCCTGTTTCGACCGCTTCTCGGGCCGGTCCACGCCACACTCGTCGGCCAGCCAGTCGGCGAACTCGTGTTTCGAGACGGGTTCGTCGTCCACGACGACGACCACGTCGTCCCGGAGTAGGTCTTCTCTGAGGAGGTACGCGACCGCACCGGCCGCGTCGTCCCGGTGGACCATGTTGAGGTAACCAGCCGTCACCGGTCCCTGCAGATATCGCGAGAGTCGGTACCGATCCGGCCCGTACAGTCCCGCGAACCGGGCGACAGTCCCGTCGATGCCGTACTCGGCCGACACCTCACGGGCCACACGCTCGGCCTCGGCGAGCACCTCCGTCTTCTCGGTCGTCGGCTCGATGGGCGTCTCCTCGTCGACCCAGTCGCCGCCGTGATCGCCGTACACACCGGTCGAGGAGGTGTAGATCAGTCGGTCGGGGCGTTCGTCTCGGGAGCCGAACTGCCGGATGGCGGTCCGCAGTCCCTGGACGTACACCGACCGTGCCGCCTCGGCACCGCGCCCGCCGGAACTCGCGGCGAACACCACCCAGTCGGCGTCCGGCACGTCTGCCAGCGACTCGGCGTCGGTCACGTCTGCCTCGACGGCCTCCAGGCCGGCGGACTCGACTGCCGCGAGTCCCGACTCTGAGCGCCGGACGCCGACGACCTCGTGGCCCGCGGCCGACAACTGGCGGCCGAGTTCCAGTCCGACGTAGCCACAGCCGAGAACCGCGACCCTCATCGCTGGCTGGCGGCGACGAACCGGTGGATCGCCGCCAGTTCGTCGAGGGTCATCTCGGTGCGACCCTCCAGCGCCTGCTGGACCTCCTGTCCCGTCAGGTCCGCGTCGATCTCGGCCGAGATCGTGTCGACGTCCAGCACGCCGGTCGTCATCCCCATCAGCAGGTGGTCGCGCAGTTCCAGCACGACCACCTCGGCGTCGGGCACCTCGTCCGAGAGACCCAGAATCGCGGCCGCTTCGGTGACGGTCAACGCGACCGACTCGGCCGACTCGCCAGCAGCGAGTGCCTCGACCGTCTCGCGCGACAGGTCCGTCTCGGCGACGACTCGATCCACACCGACCGTCTCGACGACCGACCGGAGGAGCGCGTCGTACTCGGCGCGCAACTCGGCCGGCGAGAGTTCGCCGGGTTCGGCGACGACATCGTGGAGCATAGTCGTGCTGGGGGGCGGTCGGCTAAAACAGTTGTTCACCGCGCCCGCCCAGCGCGCTCTCCGCGAGTCCTCGGCCGTCGAACCGACTCCTGCTCGCGTTCCCCTCGGCGAGACAGTTCTGCGCACGACAACCCGGCGTCGGCCACCCCGGCGAGCGCTCGTCGGCGTTCCCGTCCACGTCGCCGACACCGTTCCCGTTCGGCGGGACCGCGATCACGACCGCCGTGCGCTGTTCGAAGTCGACCGGATCGTTCCAGCCGAGTCGTTCTCTCGTCCCATCCTCGTCGGTGTCGAACCGCACGGCCTCGCCGTCTCGGCTGTACGCGACCGCCGCGTCCGGGTCCGTCGGCCCGCCGGTCCGCGCCCGGACCGTGAACCGGGCGTACTGCCCGCGCACTCTCACGTCCCAGACGTTGATCGTCGCGTACCAGTAGCCCGGCACCGGTGCCACCGGAAGCCCGGCCGGGACCGACCCGAGCACGTCGTCGGTCCACCGTTCTCTCGCCAACTCGGTCGCGTTCGAGACGCCGCGCTTCATCCCTTCTTTCACCAGTTCGCGGGCGACCTGTTCGGCGTACCGGTCGATCGGTTTCACGTCACCGACCGGGACGGCGACAGCCCGCTGAAACTCGGGGGCGGAGAGTGCGACCTCGAGGCGGCTCTCGACGGCCTGCGAACTCGGCGCATCCGGTCCCTCCGTCGCACCCGCGTCGACCGCTGCCGCCGCGACAGCCGTCGCCAGTGATCCGTCACCGAGTGCGACCGCCCGCTCGCCGGTCGTGTTCCAGCGCGCGACGCCACGACTCACCGCTCGACGACGCGCCGACGCCGAGAGGTCGGTTTCTTGCCCCAGTACCTCTCGTGCCCGCGTTTCGGCCTGCGAGATTCGCTCCGAGAGCGTCCGTCGGAGGCTGTTCCGGTGGACGCGAAACTCCGGATCGTCGGCGTGTCGCAGCGTCCCGTTCGCCTGCTGGAGTCGCTTGCCGGCGGTCCCGACCGACACGTGACCCTGTTTCCCGGCGACCGACGAGATGACACCGTCTGCGATCTCGCCCGAGGGGACGGTGAACACGTTGGTCGTCCGGGCCGCCATCGGTTCGTAGGTGTGTCCCGGTGCGACCTCGGGAACGTGCTCCCGCGTCACGCCGACGACGGTCAGCACGGCCGGCGATCCGTCCGGTACGACGGTCACGGGCGTGCCGGGACCCTCGGCCAACTGCTGTCGCTCGGGCGTCGTCCGCGTTCGACTCGACCGCAGGAACTCGCCGAGACTGTCGCGTGCGGGTGCGCCGGTGTTCGCCAACGCCTCGCCCACCTTCCCGTTCGTCGTCTCGGTGCGCTCGGCGCGTGCTTCCAGTCGCGCGACCACGCGGTCGAGATACGCCGCCCGCGCGGCCACCAGTGCGACGTCGGCGATCCCGTCGTACCGGCGCGGCGGCACGGACAACAGGTCCGTCCGCCGGTCGCGAATCCGCTCTGCCAGTCGGGCCGGTGGGTTCGCCCTCGCGGTGGCGACCTTCCCACGGCGCACCGTCACCGACACGTTCGCCACGCGGTTCCGGAGGCGGACGAGGTCGGCTCGCACCCACCGAGCGAGTTCGGGCGGTCGGTCACCCGCGACGCGGGTCTGTCGGCTGTCGAGTTCGCCGGTCACGACGCGCTCTGCCACCCGGTCCGGGCCGCCCTGCGAATCGACGAGTGCGTCACTGGCGGCCGCCGGGACGCCTCGCAGGTTCGGGCCGTCCAGCGCGCCGCCGGTCTCGTGGATCGGGTTGACTCGCTGGTCGGGTACCTCCGCTGGGAGGTGGTCACCGACGACCGCGACACCGACGGCGGTGCGGTCGGTCCACGAGGCGCGTGTCGTCTGCGTCTCGTTGCCGCGCCGCCACTCGCGGGTGACGTGGTGGCGTTCGACGACGACGCGGTCGAAGGTGCCGAGTCGGTGGGACCCGTCCGGGACCGTCGGGTCGGGGGCCCGTGCAGTCTGCCGGACCGACGTGGATCGCTCGGTATCGCTCCCGACGAGGTCCCAGTCGGAACCGGGTGCGTCGGGTGCCGGTTCGTCCCCGTCTTCGATCTCGCGTGTCGCGGTCACGAGACGGACTCTCGGCTCGTAGGCGTCTGCGAGGACGGTGTCGAGCGACCGGTTCTCCGCGTCGGTCGTCGTTGCGACCGTGTCGCGCTGTTCGTTCGACTCGGTCGTCAGGCCGACCAGCGCGACGTCGGCCGTCCGGTTCACCCCGACCGAGATGCTGTCGGTCGCGCGTGGCGTACCCGCCGCTCGGTCGTACCCCGGCAGGCTCTTGCCGCCGTCGTGTATCTTCCGACGTTCTTTCAGCGCGAGTCTGGCCGACGGGACCTTGCTCCCGCCCGTCAGCACTGCGAGGTCTTCGTGTCCTGCGTGGAGGGCGAGTCGCGTCGTTCCGGCCTTCGCGTCCGGATCGGCCCGCCCGAAGACGGCGCGCTGTTCCCGGACGATGCCGCCGTTCGTCGCCACCTCGACGTGGTGGTTCCCGAGGACGTTCTGGATCGGGAGGCCGCCGTACTGTGCGTAGCCTCGTGCCCACGTGATGACGTACAGTTCTGCGGTGAGTCGCCGGCCGAGTCCCGACCCCTCGAGTGCACCGGTGTTCAGTCGTTCCTCGAATCGTTCGGTCCGCTCGTGGAGCGCGAGGGCCGGCGTCTCGACCGTCAGCGTGATCGTCTCGTCCTCCTCGCCCACGATCGGACCGCTAGTGTCGGTCTGCTCGGGGCGGTCGGTAGACTCGTCTGCCCCGATACCGGCACCGGAAGTCGAACTGCCGCGACTCTGCTCGCGGGCCGTGATCGACACGTTCTCGACCGTGACGCGCAGTGCGGTCCCGTTCTGGACACCGGCGATCTGAACGCGGCCTTTCGCCCGCCGGAGCGCGCTGGCGTTCGGTGTCGGCGGGAGCGACGGACTCGCGACCACGTCCCCTGAGCGACTCTCGACTGCGGTGAATCGGTCGCGGACCGCGTGGTAGATGCGGAGTCGGAGCGCGTCGCGGAAGGCGGTCGAGTCGTTCAGCACCCGACCGGCAGGCGTGTCCGCCGGGTCGAGGACCGGATTTCGGGCGGCGTCACGCGCGGCGGCGTCGGTGGCCTCTCGCACCGCCCCGCCGGCAGACGCCTCGGCGCGCTCCATCGCGGTCTGGACGTCCTCGTCCGGCGCGGCCGGTGTCTGCTGTGTCGACAGGGTGACCGCGAAGGTCGTACTGCCGAGCAAGAGCAGGACGCCGACGAGCGCGAAGGGGACGCGCCCCCGGCGGTCGTCTGCGAGTCTCACGACGCCCCCCACGTCCGGACCGTGATCCGGACCCGTCCGACTGTGATCTCCGGGCCGTCCACTCCCGGAGACGACGCCGACTGCCGGAACGACTGCGAGAGACTGTCCGCGAGACCAGCCGTGAGCAGTCGAGTGGCACGAGTCACGTTCGTCTCTGCCGGGTCCTCGGCGATGCTCCCGTCGAGGTCGACCCCGAACAGGTGTGCCAGTCGGAGGTAGCGGTGCCGGGTCAGCGCGGACACCGGGTAGTCGCCGTGGAGTGCGAAGCGCGTCTCGCTCGGTGGGAGGAGACCGGTGACGACCGCCCCGGCGACACGGCGGGCGAGTCGCTCGCGCTCCTCGCCCGCCGCCGGATCGGGAGCGCGCGTCTCGTCGGTGGCCTGCTCGGCCGGGCGTGCGCCGTCTGCAGTCGTCCAAGCCGAGTCGTGACCGCCGGCGAAGCCAGTCGGTGCGCGAACCACGGCGGCGTGGACCGATCGGTCGGCCGGTGGGTCGGGACCGACGACGACCCGTCCGTCGACCGGTCCCTCGGCTGTCGGTCGCCAGACGGCGACGACCTGCGTGTTCGCCCCGACCGCTTCGAGGGTGCGGGCGCGCACGCCGCGTCGGAAGTCGTCGCCGGTGTGATCAAGTCGACTGCCCTCCACGCGGATACCAGCGAGAGTCGCGTCCACCAGCAGACCGGCGAGTGTTCCCCGACTCGTGCGCTCGAACTGGGGTCCGTCGGTGTGCGGGAAGGCCACTCGCGTTCCGTTCGCTCGGCGTGCTCCGGGGGCGAGCGTGTAGTTCACCGACGCGGTCGCGGTGGTCAGCGTCGTCGCCAGTGCGTCGGCGCGGTCGGGGTCGTCGGCGTCGGCGACACCGCCCACGACCGCATCTCCGCCGGCGCCCGCCTCCGGAGCGACACCCCCCGCGTCCGGCACCGTCACCAGCGTCACGGCTCCCGCACTGACGAGCAGGAGACAGACCGCCGCGTCGAGGACGGTGCTCGTCACGACCAGATCACCACGCGGAGTCGACCGGGGTCGACTCGGCCGGGGACGATTCGGACGCCCGTGGGCCGGCTCGCCGTGTCGGTCGTCGACTGCGGTGGTGTCTCCCCGACCGACCATCGGCGGTCGTCTGCCGTCAGCGAGAGGTTCAGGTCGTACCCCTCCGGACCGACAGCCCTCGCGGCGTCGAGTCGCTCCGGCACCGCCACCCCGCCGGTCGAAACGCGGTCGTGAACGCGATCCAGCGTCGGCTCGGCGAGGTTCCGACTCGTCTCGGGTGTCACCGAGGAGAGGACGCCGCCGTAGAGTGCGAGTCCCACACAGACCGCGAAGACCGCCGCGAGCGCGGCGAGTGGCTCGACCTGCCCGCGGGTGTCCTCGGTGCCGAAATCGACATCGCAGTCGGCGTCGCCGACAGCCCCGTCACACACCGACGAGCGTGACATCCTGCCCCTCCCACGAGACGCGGCGAACGATCAGCGAGCGATCGACTGCTGTCCACGTCGGCTCTCGGGTCCGGGCGTCGATCACGGCCTGTTGGAACGCCCGTCGGTCCTCGAAGGCCACGTCGACCGGCGTCCCGTGCAGGACGCGCTCCAGTCGGGAGTCGCGGGCGACGGGCGTCACCGGGCCGAAGGCGAACTCGGCGTGACTCGTCCCGGCGTCGTTCCGCAGCGCGAGGCGGTGTGGGCCGACGCGCACCGCCGAGACCGACAGCGGGTGTTCGGCGGTCGTCTCGTACTCGTCGGCCGCCACAGAATCGACCGTGTCGGCGACACCGGCTGCGTCCGGCGGCGGGGTGGTGGGAAGCGAACTCGCACTGCCGAACACTGCGAGGCTGGCGACCGCCAGCCCGAGCCAGACGTACCACGCATCGACGGGGGCGTCGAACATGGACCGGAGTGGTCTCGGTCTCCGATTTAAACCTCAGCGTACTGGTCCGGTCGAACTCGCCGCGACCCGGTCCGCACTCGTCACCACTCACACCAACAGTCCGGCACCCAGGACGCTCGCCAGAAACGTCGCGGTCGCCGACAGCAGCGCGATGCCGACACGGTAGCCGACGAGTGCCCGATCCAATCCGTGTTCGAGTCCGACCGACAGCGCCGTGAGGACGACGGTCAACAGGAGGGTGTAGACACCGACTGCGACGCCGAGGTCGGCGGTCGCCAGCGTGCCGGCGGCCGTGCCAGCACCACCGGCACTCGCACCCGCACCGGTCAACGCGGTCGTCGTCGACCTCCCGGCACCGGCCATCCCGTCTGCGAGTGCCACCGTCGCGCCGGCCACGAGTGGCCCGAACAGCGCGGCGGTGCTGGCGAGTGTCCCCGTCACCTGCCGGAGTTCCTGTCGCGCGTCGGTCTCGACGCGCCTGAGGTCGCCGAGGTGATCCGCCAACGCGACGACCGCCTCGCCGGCCGGACGACCCTCGCTGGCCGCCAGCGCGAGCAGTTCGGCGGTCCCCCGGGCGCGTTGACTCGGTACGTCTCGGAGCGCGCCGAGGTCGCCGACGAACGCCTGCCGGACACCGAGATCGAGCACTCGACTCCGGCGGCTGGCGTCGGCGACGACCTCACCCGTCTCGTCCGAGAGTTCAGAACCGACACGGGTGAGCGCGGTCTCGACGGACTCGCCTTCGAGCACGCGCCGACCGACGAGGTACAGCGCGTCGTCCAGCCCCGACTCGACGGCCCGCGCGTGGTCCCGAACCTGTTTGATCGGCCGGAACCGGACGAGACAGCCCGCGCCGATCCCGGCCCCGAGGACCGCCACCGGGACCGCCCACTCGGCGACGACCACGCCGGTGACGCCCCCCGCGAGCACTCCTCCACCGACCACCGCGACCAGCGTGCGCCGGGCGTCGGTCGGGACGTCCGGGTGGTCTCGACCGACTCGCGGCGGCGGGAACGCGACCGGCCGACGCGTCAGGAGCCACGCGGACACGGCGAGCAAGCCGACTGGGAGCACCACGTCGTACAACAGGACGAGGTGGACGAGACCGACGCCGACCCCGGCGACACGGGCCGCCGGGAGCACGCCGAGTAGCGCGAGGGGGAGCAGGACCCCGAAGGCGTACAGCCCGGTCGCCGGGCCGCGAATCTCGCCCGCGAACGCGGTCAGTCGGTCGTGGGTCCCGTCGAGGACGGCCGACAGCGCCCGGTCGAGTGTTCGGGCGCGTTCACCCGGCGGCGCGTCTCCGGCGGCGTCCACCAGTGCGGTCGCACGCCGGACCGCCGGGAGCCAGTCGCGCCACTCCTCGGCGAAGCCGGCGAACCCGGAGCGGGGCGTCCCGCGTGCCCGCCGAGCGTGCGCCGCGAGGCTGTCGGCCAGCGGGCCGGTCCCGGTTCGACCGGCGAACACCGCCGAGCGTTCCGGACTCGGTTCGATCCGCATCCGGAGGACCGCACGTCCGAACAACCCCGTGACACGGCCGAGTGCGCGTGTCCGACGGACACGGGCCAGCCAGACTGGGAGTCGGTGGACCGTGTGCGCGGTGCCGAGTGCGACGGCCGGCACCGCCGGGAGTGCCGCGAGTCGGAGTGCGGGCACGAGAAGCGAGCAGAACAGCGCGACCGGGAAGCCGAGCAGCCCCGCGAGCAGACCGGCACCGAAGCCGGCCCGGACGACCGTCTCGGCGTCGAGTGAGGGGACCCCGTGTGGCGTGACGCTCACGCCGAGAAAGGAGAGCGCACGGCGGAGGTCCCCACTCGGTGCCGGGAGCGTGTCCGGCGGGACGAGCGAAGCCGGACAACAGGCCGACAGCGCGACCGCGAGGCGGACCAGCCGGGTGGTTCGCTCGGATCGGTCGGTCGTCGCGGTGGACGAGAGTCGGTCGCTCACCGTCAGCGCCTCCGGCGGTCGCGGTACGCCGCGACCACGTCTGCCGGGCGGGTCCGGTCGGTCTCGGCGAGGTCTGCGAGTAGCGCCTCCCGGTCGGAGAGCAGGTCGAGCAGGTCGGCGTACGACTCCTCGGGTCGCGTGAGGCCGGCGACGAGTCGGCTGTTACCGCGTTCGATTCGTCCGGTCGCCGCGAGTCCGATCGGTGGGTTGTCGCTCGCGTCTCCCGACGCAGTTCCCGATCCAGTGCGGGTGAACAGCGGGTCGAACCCCACGCCGTCGTCGGTTCGTTGGACCTCCTCGATACTGGCGACGTGCCGGCCCGGCGTCGACGCGCCGGCCGCGTCCCTGCCACCGGACGCGCCGTCGCCGACCGAGCAGGTGACGAGCAGGTCGGTCTCGGCGAAGGAGGATTCGGGGACGCCCAGGTCGGCGACGACACGCTCCTTCACCGACTCGCCGCCCTCGCCGTGGATGGTTCCGAGGACCGTGCTCCCGCCGGCCCCGACGCGCATCGCCTCGTACAACACGCTCGCCTCCTCGCCGCGAACCTCGCCGACGACCAGTGCGCCCTCGCCGAGTCGGAGTGCGGTCCGGAGGGCGTCGGTCGGCGAGACGCTCGGCCCGTCGTCGGTCGTCGTCCGGAGTGCCTGCACGTCTCTGTCCTCGCGCTGGAGCGCGGCCACCGGGAGTTCCGGCGTGTCCTCGACGACCACCGTCCGGGTGACGGCCGGCAGTTCCCACAGCAGCGCACCGAGCGTCGTCGTCTTCCCGGCCCCGCGTGTGCCGGCGATCAACCCGGAGACAGCACGCTCGACGGCGACCGAGAGCAGCGCGGCGGCGTCGGCTGGGAGCGTTCCGGAGGCGATCAGTCCCGGCAGTGTCCACGCCTCGCGGTCGTGTGCCCGGAAGGCGAACGCCGGGCCGTCGCTCGCGGGGTCGGTGACGCCGGCGACGCGAACTCGGTCGCGGGCGTCGGTCTCGGGCGTCACGGTCGCGTCCAGCGTCGGCTCTGCGCGGGAGAACGCCCGGCCGCTGGTTCGCCGGAACCGCGAGGCGAGCGACTCGGCACCGCTCTGCGTGAGACCGACGTTGGTGGCCATCGGTTCGTCGTCCACGACGACGCGGAGTGTCCCTTCGGTCACGGGTGCAGTGGCGTACACGTCCGAGACGCGCGGGTCGGCGAACAGCGGTTCGAGGACGCCGAGTCCCCGCGTGTGCCGGCGGAGGACGGCGGTGATCCGACTCGGTGGGACGTCGATACCGGGTTCGTCTCGATCCACGACTGCTCGCACTGCCCGTCCCGGCGCACGGTCGCCGCCGGAGACTTCGCCTGCCGCGAGGACGCGGTAGGCGGCGCCCAGCGTGGCTGTCGCAGCGGGAGGGAACTCGAACCAGTCGGGCGAGAGGTGGTAGCGTCGGGTGGCACGCGGTGTGTCGTAGACTCTGGCGACCCCGCCGGTCGGCAGGTCGGTCACGTCTGCGAGTTCGGCGTCGGTCGGCGGGTCGCGTCGCACCCACGAGCCAGCGACCGTCGGGGAGAGTCGAGGGCCGAAGCCGTCACTCTCGTCCGGTGGGTCGAGTCGCCGGACACACTCCGTGAGTCCGGTCTCGGCTGCGGTGCGGGCGACCGGGCCGGCGCGGCCGGTCGCTCGGTGGGCGGCCCGACGCGGGTGCCGGTGTGCGAGACACGCGAGTTCGGCGTCGTGCGTGCGGACGTGCTCAGCGAACCGCCCGGCGGCGAGGAGCAGTGTCGCCGACTCGCCGACGTACCGGCGGTCGAGTCCGTCTGCTCGGACTCTGACGCTCTCGGCGTCGCGTCCGGTGAGCGCGGAGACGACCGTCGCCCGGCAGTCCGGTGTCGTCAGATCGCCGCGGAGCGGGCAGTGCTCGGCGTCGAGAACGAGTGTGACGCCCGCGCCGGGGGTGGTGCCCGCGCCGGTGTCGAGGGCGGCGTCACTGCCGGGTGCTGTCTCGAAGGTCGGGACACAGCCACAGTCGCCGGTGGGTGGCCCGGTGGCGTCGTCGGCTCCCACGTCGAACGGGAGGTGTCGGTCGAGGCTGTCGCGGAGTGGCACGCCGTCGGTGGTCGCGCGCCGGTATTTCAACCTCTGGGTGCCGACCCGAGGTCGGTCGCGCTCGTTCGTTCCGGTCTCTCAGCCGACGCGTTCGACGTGGACCCCGACGCCGGCGTCGTCGGCGAGGAGTCGGCACCTGAGTCGGTGGCGGCCGGGACTCCGAAAGACGAGTGGGTCGCGGTCGGCGGTGCGGAGGTCGACCGGGACGGTGATCGTCCGTGGCTGGCCGCCGTCGAGTCGGTAGGCGAGTCGATCCGGAGTCGATCCGGTCCCGGGTCGGGAGTCGCTGTCGGGGACGCCACCGACTGCGAGGTACGCCACCGGTGCGGCAGTCAGGTCCGGGGTCGGAATCCGGAGCGTGACGAGGCGGCGTGCGCCGGGGCTGTCGGCCGGGAGCGCGTCGTCGGTCGCCGCGAGGTCGGTGAGCGTCGCCCGAAGTCGAGTGAGTTCGGCGTCGGCGAGTCTCGCCGAGTGGTCACTGCTCGCGTTCTCGACGGCGGGGAGTGCGACACCCAGCAGGCTGACCGCGAGACAGACAGCGAGAACCGCCCGGATCACAGCAGGTCGCGGACCCGGTCGGCGAAGTCGCTGCCGTCGCCTGCGTCCGGTGGCGTCTCTGTCGTCTCGTCGGCCGGGAGTTCGTCTGCTGTCCGGTCGATCCCGTCTTCGGACGAGTCGCCCGCATCGGGGAGATCGAGATCGACCGCCCCGGCGTCGTCGGCGTCGTCGAGTCGGTCGACGGCGGCGAGCGCCGCGTCGGCCCGGCGTTCGACCTCGCGGTTCACCGCCCGAACCGCGCCGACGTAGCCCCGGAGCGACTGGATCGCGGCGTCGAGTTCGTCCAGTCTGGTCTCGATCTCGCTGGTGCGAGCTTCGAGGTCGTCGAGTCGGCCGTCCATCGTCGCGCTGTCGGCCAGCGTGTGGACGTCGGTCTCGCCGTCGGTGACGGCACGTTCGAGCGCGGTGAGCCGTGCGTCGAGTGCTGGCCGTCGGTCGCCGGATCTCGTGTCAGGATAGTTCTCTTTCTCCCCCGATTCGGGGATCGACTGGGTCGCGTCGGCGTCACTGGCGGAGACGGTGAAATCGGACACGAGCGAGCTTGGTACCGGTTTCGGTCAAAAACGTTCGTGGGGAACGTTAAAGTCGGGCGGGGGAGTGGTTTCGTGTATGAAGACCGTCCTGATCGGTGTCGGACAGGCGGGCGGCAAGCTCGCCACGGCACTCGCGGAGTTCGACGCGCGGATGGAGTTCGGTGCGGTCTCCGAAGCCATCGCCGTCAACACCGCGAAAGCGGACCTCCAGCCCCTCCCCCTCGACACGGTGTTGATCGGACAGGATCGCGTCAACGGCCACGGCGTCGGCGGCGACAACGAACTCGGTGCGGAAGTGATGCAGGCCGACGCGCTCGAAGTGATGGACGCCCTCGACGGCCGCATCTCCTCGAAGGCGGAGGCCATCTGGGTCGTCGCCGGACTCGGCGGCGGCACGGGATCGGGCGGCGCACCCGCGCTGGCGAGGGAACTCCAGCGCGTCTACGACGTGCCCATCTACGGCCTCGGCATCCTCCCCGGCAGAGACGAGGGAGCGATCTACCAGGCCAACGCCGGGCGCTCGCTGAAGACGTTCGCCCGCGAGGCCGACTCGGTCCTGCTGGTGGACAACGACGCCTTCCGGTCGTCGGGTGAGAGTGTCGAAGAAGGGTTCGACGCGATCAACGAGGCCATCGCCCGCCGGATCGGCCTGCTGCTCGCCTCCGGCGAGGCAGTCGAAGGGGTCGGCGAGAGCGTCGTGGACACGAGCGAGGTGATCAACACCCTGCGATCGGGTGGTATCGCCTCCCTGGGCTACGCCAGTGCAGAGTCCTCAGAGTCGGCCGAGGAGAACATCAACACGGTGATGTCCACGAGTCGGCGCGCGGTGTTGTCGGGTGCGAGCCTCCCGAACGCGACCGACGCCGACAGCGCGCTGCTGGTCGTCGCCGGCCAGCCGGATCGCATCCCGCGAAAGGGAGTCGAGAAGTCCCGACGCTGGCTCGAAGACGAGACGAACAGCATGGAGGTTCGCGGCGGCGACTTCCCGCTCGGTAGCGAGCGACTGGCGTCGCTGGTCCTGCTCGCGGGCGTCGAGGGGACCCAGCGACTGGCGGAGTTCATGGAACGCGCTCGGCAGGCGGTGCGGGACGCCGAGGAACCGGACGAGGACCCGGCCGACGCCTTCGCCAACGATCAGCTCGAAGACCTGATGTGAACTGGCCGGTCGCTCCGGGTGTGACTCCGTCCGGATAGTCGGGGTGCCACGTGCCGACCACACGACGACTCTGTCGCCACACGGCGACGCGACGACGGGCCGGAGTCCGACCGGACGCGATCTGCTGGCGACCCGACCGAGCAGTGTCCGAGCGACAGCGAGGGCCTGCTCGCAGGCCGCGTCGCCAGCAGTCGGGGAGGCGGGGGGACGCTACTGCGACCGCCGGACTCCCCACCGAGACGCCGCGACGCCCGGTGGTCACCAGTGACGACACACCGACCGCTCGCCGGTGACGACACACCGACCGCTCGCCGGTGACGACACGACGGGACGCGGATTCGAACGAGACCGACCGCGATCGGGGGCTCTGACCTCGTCGTCGGCAGTCGCTCACCGCTCGATGTCGGCAATCGGCCTGTCTCCGTTCGCTCCAGCCGATCCACTCGAGTCCACACGAACGACCGAGTCACGGACGGAGTCGTCTCACCGCTTCAGCGCCCGGAGTACGTTCCAGCGGTGTGCCCACAGTTGGTACGCGGTCGAGCCAGCAAAGAGCGCGAGGAAGCCCGACCCCCACAGCAGGGGGTCGACCGCCTCGATCAGCGGCACCGACGCCTCGCTGGCGACGATCGTCAGGAGGCCGAGGATGCCGAGCGAGCGGTAGTACTCGGCCCACGTGATGCCGTGTTTCGTGACCACCTCCATGTAGAGGTCGACGTGGCGGGCGCGATCGAGGAGTTCGACCTCCTTCAGGTCGCGGTCGTACTCGACGATGCCGAGGTCGTGGAGGCGCGGGAGGTGGGTTTGGTGGAGGGAGATGTACACCGATTCGCGCACGTCGCGGGGTGCGGGGTCCTCGCCGGTCTCTGCGGAGGCGACGAGTTCAGAGAGGTCACGCACGCTGATCCGAGAGGGGGAGGAGCCGAGATACCGGAGCGCCTCACGGCGGCGGGGGTTCGACAGGATCTGGTGGATCTCGTACTCCGGCAGGCGCTGGGATCTGAATAGCATCGTGTGACTCTCCGTCGCGGGTGGGCGACAGTATCGTGTGACGCGGCTGACGGTATTAGGTATGGACCGGGTGTCTGTGTGTTTCGGACGGTACGGGGTGCTTACCGGCTCTGAAACGGGGGTTCGTGGTGACTGGCGTTCGTGAGGCGCGTGCCTCTCGGCGATGCTCACCCACTGCCGAGGTGGTCGGTCTGCGCGCGGTTCGTCGCCGCGAACTGGACTCGACCGCGACAGCACAGCACCGCGACTTCGACCGCACGGCAGGTCGGACCTCGGTCCTTCCCCGCCTCGGGCAAAACGAGAGGCACGTTCTCGCTCGCTCTCGTTCGCAGGTCGTCGGCGTTTCCACCGACTGCTGGCGGGATCGGATGCCCCGCTCTGTCACCGGCGACCGAGCACCCGGGACCGGCGAACTGCCACCGCATCTGCTCCAGAATCTGGTCGCGAGTCTGTTCCGACCTCGAACCAGTCGTCGATCGTCCAACAAATTCCGCGTCCCGAGGGGGGATTAAACCGGGGTACGCACCACGTACCACGGCCACGCCTGTCGGTTACCGTCGAGCAATCCCGACCTCGATTCCGTCCCCGACTACTCGCAGGTACGCCAGCCGTACCGGTTCACGAGCACCGCCGAGAGCAGTTCTACCGGGTGCTTAGGCCACCTGTCGCCGGTTCTTACCTATGGCCCCTGCTCTCGGAGAAGGAGATGTTCCCGACTGCTACGACCACCGTCCGACGCGAGACGCGCGGGCGGTCCCGTCCAGCCGGGAGGAAAACCTCAAATGACATCAGACAACCAATTCAACGTCTCCCGGCGCAAAGTGCTCGCCGGGCTCGGGACCATCGGTATCGCCTCCGCCGGTGCGGGTCTCGGCACGACCGCCTTCTTCAGCGACGAAGAATCGGTCGCCGCGTCGCTCGAAGCGGGCCGCCTCGACCTCAAGCTGGACTACCGCGCGACCTACAACACGTGGCTCCCGCAGGCCGAGACCGAAGCCATCGTGAACGGCAACGTGCTCCCGGACCCGGACCAGGAGTTCAACTACCTGGTCGGCCAGGCACCCGACATCCGCGCCGCAGACGGCTCCGCCGTCACCGGCAACGAGTGGGCGCAGTTCACCCGCGCGTCCGACGCCTGTGACGTCGTCGACGAGAACAGCCTCGCCGCCGAGATCGACCGCGTCGGTGAGTTCATCGGCCGCGACTACGACTACCGCGTCGACGGCGACGACGACTACCTCGGACCGGAGGGCCAGATCTACATCGACGGCGAACCGGGCCTGAAGTTCGACCTGAACGACGTCAAGCCCAAGGACGAGGGCGAGGCGACGATCAGTATCCACACCTGCGGCAACCCCGCCTTCCTGTGGCTCCGCTCTAACCTCGACGAGAACGCGGAGAACGACCTCGTGGAGCCGGAAGACTCCGCCGGTGACACGACGACCGACGTCGGCGAACTCGCCGACTACATCTACGCGCGCCTCTGGGACGACGTCAACTGTAACAACCGCCCCGACGGCGGTGCCGCCGACATCGCGGTCGTCTTCGACAAGTCCTGCTCGATGACGTGGCTCAACCCCTTCGCGGGGTGTAACGACGGCGAGAACACCGAAGTCCCCGGCAAGCTCGACTCCGCGAAGTTCGGCGCACAGGACCTCTACGACGTGCTCCTCGCAGAGGCGACCGACAGCCAGATCGCGCTGATCTCCTACAACAGCGACGCCGACCTCGACTACGACCTCGCGCCCGTCACGAGCGGCAACGAGAACGCCTACGACACCGCAGTCGACGACATCTCCAACAGCGGCAGCACGGCCATCGCGGACGGCATCAACGCCGCGAAGAACGTCCTGCTGGGCGACAACGCCGAATCCACCGTCAACGGCATCGACGGGACCGGCAACAGCGCCCGCGCGGACGCCGAGAAGGTCATGATCGTCCTCTCCGACGGCTTCCCGAACGACCCGAACGTCGCCGGTGACAACAACATCGACGGCGCAGAGGCGGCGATCGACGCCGCACAGCGCGCCCGCGACGCGGGTATCACGATGTACACCATCACGTACCAGGTCGACGGCTTCCCGATCCCCGAACTCATCGACCTGATGGGCACGGGCTTCGACAGCCCGACCGGCCCGTTCGGCTTCGACACCCCCGACGGTGAGGGCCTCGCCAGCACCGACTCGACCGCGCTCGTCGCGACGGTCGACCAGAGCGCGCTCGGCACCCCCTCCTCGACGGAGATCGTCGACGCCTTCACCGACATCGCGGTCAGCATCGCCGGCGGCGACACGTTCCTGTACCAGGGCTCGCTCGCGGGCCTGCTGGAACTCGCCGAGAACGGCATCCCGCTCAGCACCGCGAGCGTGGACAGCGACGACGACAGCATGGCGTGCTTCCCGCCGGGCGTCTACTGTTACGCCTTCGACTGGTACTTCGTCTGCGAACCCGAGGACTTCGACCTGCCCTCGGACGTGGAGGGTGCCGAGACGCTGGCCGACGAACTCGCGGCGAAGAACCTCCCTCTCGACGTGAACGTCGCCCAGACCGACAGCATCGAGTTCGGCTTCGACTTCGCGGCGATCCAGTGCCGCCACAACATGGAGAACGCCAATCCGTTCGGCGAGGAGGAAGTCCAGACGCCCGCCTGAACGTCCCACTCGCTGACTCACTCGCGGGCGTGACCGCCTGAGACCGGTCCCGCCCCACCCCCGGACGCTGGGCCGACTCTCCCCGCGTCTACCGGCGCAGGGTCTACCCTGCGTCCCCAACGCACGGGTCCCACTCAGCCCGTGTCTGGGCTACGGAGGCGAGGTGCCCGCCTCGTCTCCCGTGACTCACCGGTCGGTGCCGGCGGCGGTCGACGCCGCCGACACCAGGTCCGCGACCACGGCTTCACGCCGTCGTCGTGACGGTTCGACTCCGTCGGTGGGTCGTTTCCCGAGGGATACCCCGACGGGAACCTACACATGACATCCGACAACGTTCGTATCTCCCGGCGCTCGGTCCTCGCAGGACTGGGTGCCATCGGTATCGCTTCGGCCGGTGCAGGACTCGGCACGACCGCTTTCTTCAGCGACGAGGAAGCGGTCGCCGCGTCCCTGCAGGCCGGCCGCCTCGACCTGCTGGTCGACTATCGCGCGACGTACAACCCGTGGCTCTCGGCCGACGAGGTCAACGCCCGTGGGCTGATCGGTGACTTCACGGCCCGTGAGATCCCCGGCTCCGACTCCGTCCTCATCAGCGAGGCGCCGGCGCTCTCGACGACCGACGACCCCGAGGACGACGACGGCATCGTCCCCGGCGACGACGGTCCGGCGCTGGGCAACCAGGCGTGGGCCGACTTCACCCGCCGGTACGACGCCTGTGTGAACGAGGACGAACTCGCGTACGTCGACGGCGACAGCGAGATCATGTTCACGCTCCGTGACGTGAAGCCGAAGGACGAGGGCGAGGCGACGATCAGCCTCCACATCTGTGACAACCCCGCGTACCTCTGGACGCAGTTCACCTGCGAGAACGACGCCGACGCCGGCATCGTCGAACCCGAGGCGTCCGCCGGCGACACCGGCGTGGACGCGTTCGCCGACGGCGAACTCGACGACTACATCTACGTCGAGATGTGGTACGACGTCGACTGTGACAACATCCACGACGACGGCCCGGACGACGACGACAACGACCTCGACGACGAGGCCGAAGAACTGTACATCTACCGGGGCTCGCTCGCGGGCCTGAAGGACGCCGCCGGTGAGGGTCTCGCACTGAACCCCCTCGCGGACATCCAGATCCCGGACCCGAACGGCGACCACGACGACAACGACGACGGCGACAACGGCGACAACGGAGGATCGGGCGAACTGCTCACCCAACTCCTCGTTCCCGGTAACCCGGTCTGTTCGGACATCCGTGCCGACCTCCAGCGCGCGGTCAAGATCGAGTCCGAGGACCTCGAGGAGACGACCTACGACATCGGCGAGGGCCGCGAGGTCACGATCGTCGTCGAGTCGACCCGCGACGGCGAGATCGTCAGCGTCAGTTGGGAGACCAACTTCGGCGTCGACGCCGTCATCGTGAAGGGTGGCAACGCCGCGAACGTCTACGTCTACGACGAGGCGACCGGCGGCGGGCCGGTCGAGTCACCGCTCAACCCCAGCAACAACCCGGCCGCGATCAGCCACATCAGCTTCTGTTACGACGGCGACGACACGCCGGACGATCCGGACGACCCGGACGTGCCCCCGCAGGGCGACCCGGGGCTGTGCTACGATCCGGGCGTCCACTGCGTGGCGTTCCGGTGGTACCTCCCGTGCTTCGTCCAGCAGGACGACGGCATGGGCTTCGGCCAACTGCCGAGTGCGACCGACGAGAACATGGCGGCTGAACTGGTCCGCAAGTTCGGCCTCGACTCGACCGACGACATCGACGTGAACGTCGTCCAGACCGACACCATCGACTTCGGTCTGTCCTTTGCGGCGACCCAGTGCCGCCACAACATGACGAACGCCAACCCGTTCGGCGGCGCGTCGACCCAGAACTGAGCGGCCCGACCAAACCACGGATCTTTCGACCGCTTTTCGCCCGAGTAGTACGCTTTTTCAGCCCGGCCGACGCACTGGCGCGCATGGCAAGCAAGTCCGACGTGATGACGCGAGTGGAAGCCAGCGGCGCGGTGGCGGTCCTCCGGGGCGTCCCCGGCGAGCAGATCGTGCCGGTCGCCGAGGCACTGCTCGCGGGCGGCGTCACCGCACTGGAAGTCACCGCCGACAACCCCGACGCCATCGAGATGATCGCCGACCTCGACGCGGCGGTCGGCGACGAGGCCGTGATCGGCGCGGGGACGGTCCTCGATTCGAGTACCGCAGTCGACGCGATCCGGGCCGGCGCGGAGTTCGTCGTCGCGCCGCACTTCGATCCCGAGGTCGTCGACACCTGCAACCGCTACGGGACGGTCGTCGCCCCCGGCATCTACACGCCGACAGAGGCCGTCGAGGCCGCCGAGCAGGGTGCGGACTTCCTGAAGCTGTTCCCCGCGTCGTCGGCCGGGTCGGGCCATCTCTCCTCGATTCGAGGTGCGCTCGGCCAACTGGAGATCATGCCGACCGGCGGCATCGGCCCGGACAACGCCGGGGAGTTCGTCGAAAGCGGCGCGTTCGTCGTCGGCGCGGGCGGGGCGCTCGTGGACGGGGGTGCCATCGAACGCGAAGAGTACGAGGTGCTGACCGAGAACGCCGAAGAACTGGTCGCCGCCGTCGAGTCGGCCCGCGAGTAACGTCGGACGTCGACAGCTCAGCGAACCGGCATGTGGTCGGGTCGTTCCGCGCCGCGATTCGACGGCTCGCGGTACGAGACCGTCGAGACCTTCCGGAAGACGGCTTCGGGATCCTTGTTCCACTGCCAGTGCCAGCGCGTCTTCACGAACAGCGCGACCTTCCGGGTCGTCGACAGCGACGGGGTCGCCGACAACACGTCGTAGTTCCGCCGACGGATCAGTCGGTGGTGATCCGCGTACAGCACCGCCGCCAGCAGGACCGCGAACTGGCAGTCCTGCGGGAGGTACTTGATGCCCGCGACGCCGTTCTTGTACAGCGACTCGGTGCGGTGGAGTTCCGCCTCCATCGCCGCCCGGAACGAGTCGTCCGTCTCGAAGCGCTGGAGTTGTGCCTCGCTCACGCCGTGTTCCGCGAGTGTCGTCTGCGGGAGGTAGATGCGGTCCCGTTCGACGATGTCCTCGCGCACGTCCCGGAGGAAGTTCGACATCTGGAACGCCTCGCCGAGTGCGGTGGCGTGCGGGAGCGCCTTCTCCGCCTCCTCGGTCTCCATCACGGCCGTCATCATCCGGCCCACGGCGGCCGCAGAGCCGTCCATGTACCGTTCGAGTTCCTCGTACGTCGCGTACCGACTCTTCTCGATGTCGGCCAGCATCGCGTCGATGAACGAGTGGACGTCCGAGTCCGGGATGTCGTAGCGGTCCCGTAGCTCCGCGAACGCCGCCAACACCGGGTCGTCGGCCGGTTCCTCGCCGAGCGCCTGCCGGCGGAACGCCTCCAGTTGCGCGCGCTGTTCCTCGGGCGTCTCGCCGTTCACGTCGTCGACAACCTCGTCCGCGAGCCGGAAGAACGCGTAGAGTACGTACGTCGCCTCTCGCACACGCTCCGGCAACAGCCGGGTGGCGAAGTGAAAGGTCTTGCCAGTCTGCCGTTGAATCGCCTTACTCTGGGCGATCTGCTCGTCTGCTACCATGAACTGTCAGGTCGCGGTGCTACCGTCCGTCGTCGAATCCCCTGATGACCGCGCATTTGCCAATGGTATTGTAGCAACCCCAGTGGCATAACAGTTGGTGTACTGTAACCCGCGACCGGCCCGCCGGGCGTGACTCTCGGTCGGGACGCGCCGAGCGGCTGACACCCCACAGACCGCCCCTGACGGTCTACTCGTCACGCCGAACCCACTCTTCGAGCGTGAACCGGTCGAACTCGGTCCGTTCGACCAGTTCCCAGTCAGTCTCGTCCCACTCGGGGTAGTGCCGGTCGCCCTCGTACTCGCCGTGGACGCGACTGAGGACCATCCGGTCGACGTGCGGCTGGAACAGTTCGTAGATGGCCTGTCCGCCGATGACGTACGCCACCTCGCTGTCGAGCGATTCGGCGACTGCGACGGCCTCGCCCACGTCGCCCGCGTAGTGGGCGGTCGGCACGCCGAAGGTCTGTTCGGTGCGCGAGAGGACGATCTGTGCAGAACCGGGGAGGTCCTCGCGCATCGAATCGAAGGTCCGGCGGCCGAGGATCACGGGGTGGTCGGCGATCCGGGCGCGGTACTGCCGTTTGTCTGCGGGGATCGAGGGCCACGGGAGTTCCCCGTCCTCGCCGATGACACGGTTCTCAGCGACTGCGGCGACCGAGACGAGTTCCATACCCGTGGGTGGGTCTGCCCGTGGTTAACGGTTGATACTCCGGACGGCGAGTACGTCGGGTGTGTGAGTGACTCGACTGCCTGACGGACCTGAGGGTGGACTGGTGGGACGGTCCGGGCCCCGACTCGGAGCCTCCTCGGGGGCTTCTCGGGGCCGACACCACCGGCCGCGTTCACACCTCGATCCGACCACCGGCCGCGTTCACACCTCGATTCGCAACCCGTCGCGCGCGAACCGCACGTCGCCGTCCCACCCGGCCCGCACCGACGCGAGCATCTCGTCGTGTTTCCCTTCGGTGTGCGGGTAGCAGTGCGTGAGATACACCCGGTCCACGTCCGGGTCGGCGTCGGCCAGCGCCTCGCCCAACTGGGTCGGCGTCGGGTGGTTCGACACGTCCACCTCGTCCGGGAACGAGCAGTCGTGGGCCAGGGCGCGACAGTCGTCGGCGAAGCCCGCGAGACCGGCGAACGCCTCGCTGTCGCCCGAGAAGCAGAACCGGTCGTCGAACCGGTAGGCCAGACACGGCATCGAGTGACGCGTCTCCGTCGAATCCACGTCGAAGCCCGCGACCGCGAACGACTGGTCGGGCGTGACCTCCCGGACCCGGAGGTCGACGCGGTCCTGCAGGTAGTCGTGTACCTCGAGCAGGTCGTCCAGCAGGGTCTTCGTCCCGCTGGGACCGACGACCGTCAGGTGCTCCTCGCCGGCGAGCCACCGCGCCTTCAGGAGTGGCATGAGGTCGGCGACGTGATCCAGATGGTGGTGGGTCAGCAGGACCGTCGAGACCGACTCGTAGCCCGCGTCGGTCCCGGCGAGGCGGTGGAGGACGCCCGCGCCGCAGTCCACGAGGAGTGTCCGGTCGTCGGACTCGAGGAGGAGACCGGTCTGCGCGCGGTCCGGGAGGGGCATCGCCGCCCCGGTACCGAGAAAGGTGACGTGCATGGCCGGGACTTGTGCCGCGAGTCGGGTATCGGTGTCGGCTCCGGTATCAGCCCACGAACGGGTCGCACGCGAGTCGCGTACCGACTCGGCTCAGTCGCGTTTGTACTCCTTCCGGTAGCCCCGGAACTCGGTGCGGTGGGCCTCCTCGTCGGCGAGGATGGTGACCGCGAGGTCCTCCGTGACCGGGTCGTCTTCCGCCTCTGCGGCCTGAATCAGCGAGCGGTAGGTTGCGATGGCGTCCTCCTCGGCGTCCAGCACACCCTCGATCACCGAGAGGACGTCGGTGCTGTCCTCCGGTGGCTGGAGGGAGTGCTGGCTCGCCTCGAACTCGCCCGAGGCCGGCGGGCGCTCGTCGAGTTGCTTGAGTCGCTGGCCGAGCTGTTCGGCGTGGGTCAGCTCTTCTTGGATGTCGGTCTGGAGGGACTCTTTGATCTCCTCGGCGCGGACGCCGTCGAGGACGATGGCGTTCGTCATGTAGTTGAGGACGGTCTCGTGTTCGTCGAGGTAGGCCTGCTTCAGGAGGTCGGTGACGTCTGACATACGACTTCGGCTTGGACCGCTGGGAGCAAATAGACTGGGGCGGCGGAAGCCGAGGAGAGCGACGCGGCGTCGTGCCCGCGCACTGACCGCCGCCGTCGGACACAACGAACTTACCCCTCCGGTCCTACCCACATTCCAATGGGAGGACGCGAGTTACTCGCCGACACCGACCCCGACTTCGACGCCGAGTCGGTCGACATCTGCGACGACCACGTCCTCGACTTACTCGAACCCTCGGTCAGGGAGTGGTGGGTCGACCAGTTCGGCGCGTACGTCCCCGGCAACGGCGGGTTCTTCACCCCGCCCCAACGGGAGGCCATCCCGAAGATTCACGACCGCGAGAACGTCCTCGTCGCCTCGCCGACCGGGTCCGGCAAGACTCTCGCCTCCTTCACCGCGATCATCAACGAACTGTACCGCCGGGACCGGGAGCAACCCGAGGGACTCGACAACTCGGTCTACTGTCTGTACGTCTCACCGCTGAAGTCGCTGGCCAACGACATCCACCGGAACCTCGAAGTCCCACTCGACGGCATCCAGGCGAAACTCGCCGAGCGTGGCGAGGACACCGAGATTCGCCACGCGATCCGCCACGGCGACACCGACTCCAGCGAGCGCCAGAAGATGCTGGAGACGACGCCGCACATCCTCAACACGACGCCCGAGACGCTCGCCATCCTGCTCAACTCGCCGAAGTTCAAGCAGAAGTTGGAGACGGTCGAGTACGTCGTCGTCGACGAGATTCACAGCCTCGCGGAGAACAAACGCGGGACACATCTCTCGGTCTCGCTGGAACGCTTGGAAGAGATGACCGACACCTCCCCGACCCGAATCGGCTGTTCGGCCACGGTCGAGCCACTGACGACGATGGCGGAGTATCTCGTCGGGAGAGAGGAACCGGGCGGCCCGCCGCGCGACTACGACATCGTGGACACCCGGTTCGTCCGCGACTTCGACATCCGACTGGAGTGTCCGACCGACGACCTGATCGACACGCCGCGCGGGGTGGTCCAGTCCCGACTGTACGACCGCATCCACGAACTCGTCGAGAGCCACGAGAACACCCTGATATTCACGAACACCAGATCCGGCGCGGAGCGCGTCCTGCACAACCTCAGAGAGACGTTCGACGCCTACGACGAGGAGAACTCCGGCTGTCACCACGGGAGCCTCTCGAAGGAGCGCCGACAGGAGATCGAACGCCAACTGAAGGCCGGCGACCTCGACGTGGTCACCTCCTCCACGAGTCTCGAACTCGGGATCGACATGCCACACCTCGATCTGGTGATCCAGATCGGTTCGCCGAAGTCGGTCGCCGCACTCCTCCAGCGCGTCGGCAGAGCAGGCCACCGACTCGGCCAGACCGTCGAGGGGCGCGTGATCGCCCTCGACCGCGACGAACTCGTCGAGTGTGCGGTCATGCTGAAGAAGGCCGAGGAGGGGTTCGTGGACCGCGTGTTCGTCCCGGAGAACGCACAGGACGTCGCGGCTCAGCAGGTGTACGGCATGGCGATCAACGCGGTGCGCCCCGAGTCCGAGGTCCGCGCAGTGCTCCGCCGCGCGTACCCCTACCGCGACTTCTCCGACGCCGAGTTCGAGCGCCTCTTCCGGTACCTCACGGCGGACTACGCCGGGATGGAGGAGAAGAACGTCTACGCGAAGGTCTGGCGCGACACCAACGACCCGCCTGACGGGGAGTACCACTACGACGACTTCCCGGTCGGCGAGCCACTGATCGGCAAGCGTGGTCGCCTCGCGCGGGTCATCTACATGACGAACATCGGCACCATCCCGGACAGCTTCACCTGTGACGTGATCGTCCGGTCCAGCGACGAGTGGGTCGGCAATCTGGACGAGAGCTATCTCGACAAGTTGGAGAAGGGCGACGTGTTCGTCCTCGGGGGCGAGCGCTTCGAGTTCTCGTACCGGAGAGGCTCGAAGGTGTACGTGAATCGGACCAGCGCCCGCCCGAACGTCCCCTCGTGGTTCTCCGAGCGACTCCCGCTCTCGTACGATCTGGGCCACGAGATCGTCCAGTTCCAGGGCGACCTGCTCGACAGACTCGATTCCGGTGGCAGACCGGCGATCCGGGACTGGCTCCGGGAGTTCCCCCTAGACGAGAACAGCGTCCGGGCCATCGCCCGGATGTTCGACGAGCAGTGTCGCTACGCCGGCACCGGGAGCGTCTCGACGCCCGACCGCCTCGCGGTCGAGGTGACGCTGGACCACGACGAGTACCGCCGGCACTACTACGTCCACGCGAACTACGGGCGGAAGTTCAACGACGGCCTCTCCCGACTCGTGGCGTACCACTGCGCCCGGCAGGCGAACACCAACGTCCAGGTGGCGGTCGCGGACCACGGCTTCACGGTCTCGATGCCACTGAACCGGAAGGTGGACGTAGCGCGTGTGATCGAGTCGCTCGACCCCGAGGCGGTCGCTGCCGACCTCCGGGCCGCCCTCGACGGGACCGACCTCCTGAAGCGCTACTTCCGGATCAACGCCACGCGCTCGCTGATGATCCTGAAGCGGTACAAGGGCTACGAGAAGTCGGCCGCCCAGCAGCAGGTCTCCAGCGACATGCTCCTCTCGTTCGCGCAGGATCTGGACGACTTCGCGGTGATGGAGGAGACCTACCGGGAGATCATGGAGGACAAACTGAACGTCGCCGGCATCCGGGAGATCGTCCAGCAGATCGCCGAGGGAGACATCGCGGTCCACAGCCAGCAGGTGGACACACCCTCGCCGCGCGCGTTCGGTCTCGCCACGCTGATGGCCAGCGACGTGGTGCTGGCCGAAGACGAGAGCGCCGTCTTGCAGGAGTTCCACGAGCGCGTCATGCAGGAGATCGGTGGCGAGGAGAGCGAGGAAGCGCGGGTCGAGTCGGAGTAGCAGGCGGAGGTCGGCCGGATCGTTTCCGGGTCAGCGTGCCGGTTCGACGTTCAGATTCGAGTGGAGCAGGTTCTGGGGGTCGTACTCCGCCTTCAGTTCGGCGAGTCGGTCGTAGTTCTCGCCGTAGGCCATCCGGGCGCGCTCCTCGCCGGTCACGAAGCCGGGGAAGCCGGGGTAGAACCCCTCGATCGTCGCCGGCGACTCGCGGAGGTCGTGCCAGACCGACTCGGCCCACGAGAGGTGTGCCTCGTCGTCTGCGGGGTCGCGCCACCCGGCGTCGATGCTGACGAGGTACTCGGCCTCACGCCACCCGTAGGCGGTCTCGTCGCCCGCTACGTCGCCGACAGCGCCGCCCATGTGCCAGAGCGTCAGCCCGGCTTCGGGACCGGGGCTGGTCACCCCACCCTCGGCGATGCGGTCGATCAGGTCGTCCGACAGTTCCGTGGCGTACAGCGAGTGCCAGGAGTAGCGGTTCCCGGTCGGGAACAGTTCGGTCGCGACCTCGTGGAGCGCGAGCAAGGGCATCGTCGCGCTCATGTCCATCGCGGGCTCGCCGACCTCGCGCAGGGGCCGGAGGATCTCCTCGCCTTCTGCGGGATCGCCCGCGTAGACCGCGTAGTACATCACGATCGGTGCGCCGTGCTGTTCGACCGGGACGAACGGGAGCGGCGGTACCGCCGTCGTGATCGCCATCGAAGTCACTTCGTCGGGCGCGTCGGCGACGTACTCGCGGTACTTGCGGTAGAGGTCGGCCGTCGTCGCCGCGTCGGGGGCGGGGAACGCGACCTGCGCGACCGCGACCTCGGGACCGAGGTCGAAGGCGTCGAACTCGAAGCTCGTGACGACACCGACGTTCGCGCCGCCGCCGCGCACGCCCCAGAACAGGTCCGGGTGTTCGTCGGCGCTGACGGTCACTATGTCGCCGTCGACCGTGACGAGTTCGACCGACCGGAGGCCGTCGATACCGAGGCCGCGTGCCCGGCGAAGCCAGCCGATAGCGCCGGCGAGCGTCGAACCGGCGATGCCGTTGTGCGCGGCACTGCCGCAGACGATGGCGAGTCCGTGTTCCTGTGTCGCCGAGAGTACGTCGCTGACACGCGCCCCGGCACCGACACGAACCGTCTTCGCGTCGGGGTCGACAGCGACGTCGGTCAGGTTCGAGAGGTCGATCACGACGCCGTCGTCGACCAGCGCGCTCCCGGTGACGTGGTGACCGCCGCCCCGGACGGCGATCTCACGGTTCTGCTCGCGGGCGAACCGGAGGACGGTTCGCACGTCCTCGGGCGACGCGACGCGGACGATCGCCGCCGGGAACCGGTCGATGCGCCCGTTCCAGAGCGCGCGGGCTTCGTGGTAGGTCTCGTCGTCCGGGAGGATAACCTCGCCGTGGACCTTCGCTCGGAGATCGCCGACGACCGACTGCTCGAATGGGGTAGTGAAGGTGGATGCCATGCTGAACACGACGCTCGGGTGTCCGAAGTGTCACCCACTACGACGACGCGTCGAGTAATAAATTCGCAGTGACACGCGCTACACTGTAGAATCGAGTAGCCTGTACGTATCTCGGAATGATTCGGTAACCGGCTCGGGATCTCACGCGCCCCGCGCGTCGGCCAGTGTGAACAGCGGGTCCACGTCCGCGACCGCGTAGTGTCGCAGGAGTTCTCGGAGGGCGCGTGCCTCCGGGTCGTCACCCGCACCGTCGGCCACCAGCGAGAGGTAGCGGTCGCCGAACCCCGGCACGTCACCGCCGCGAACGCGCGGGTCGTCGAGGTCCCAGTCGTCCGGGTAGCGCCCGGCCTCGCGCTGTTCTCCGCGCCAGTCGGTCGGATCGAGGGAGTGCCGGTAGACGTCCCAGTAGGTCGCCCTGCTGTCGGTGGCGTCCGCGAGGCTCCCGCGCTCGTACAGGTCGGTGTGGTCGAGCGCCCCCGGTCCGTCGCTCGTCCCGAACAGTCGGACGACGCACTTGACGGTCTCGGACCACAGGTCGGAGGCGTCGGCGATCAGGTCGATCCGGGTCCGGAGGTGCGGCAGATCGAAGCCGCTCCCGTTGTAGGTCAACAGTCGGGCCGGGTCGCGGGCTTCGATCCAGTCACAGAGGTCGGCGTACAGTTGGAGTTCCGACCGGTCGTCCGTGCCCTCGCGGAACAGCACCTCGGTCTCGACGTGACCGCCGGGTCGGTCCCGGTAGCCGACTGCGACACACAGCAGTTCCAGCGTCGAAGAGTCGTCGAGGTCGACTTCGGACTCCGGAACGGCCGACACCGTCTCGATGTCCAGCGCGAGGGTGCCGCCGTCCGTCGCAGTGTCGGCACCGGCGGTGGGCTGTGTGGCGTCACCGACGGACTGCGTCTCGGCGTCGGTCGAGTCGGCCGCGAGCACCGGAGCCACCTCGGGACTCGGGTCGGGCACCGCGTCGACGGACAGTTTCCCGAAGTTCGACCGGAGTTCGAGTCGGTCCTTTCGCTCGTAGTAGTTGCCCGAGGCGCGCCGGAGGACGTACCAGTTGCCGGGCGTGAACTGGTACTCCGGGTTCGATTCGAAGACGGTCAGTGGGATCGAGTTGCCGAGTCGGTCGACGGTCCGGACGAGACTGTCGATCTTGCCACGACCGTCGTTCACCTCCTCGACGCGGACGAGGATGTCTATCTCCACGTCCTGTTCGATGTCGTCGCGCGTGGCGCTCGGATACTCCATGCGCGACCGACTCGGCACCGCTCGGTAACTAGCTGCTGGTCTCTCGTCTCACGCGAAGTCGTGGCTGGCACGCGCCGAACCGGACGAACGCGACACACCGGGTGCCGTGGGAGTGTCACTGCCCCCTCACCGTGGCGGTTTCACCGCCTCCTCCTCGTCCAGAATCCGCCCCCAGTGGATCGCCAGCGCGCCGGCCATCACCGCCAGTCCGACCGAGAGCGTGAAGGCGACGAGCCACGGAGTCCGCATCGCCGCCCCGACACCGATGCCGTAGCCCGCGGCTGCGCCGACGACCAACCCCACCAGCGCGACCCTGTTCGTCTGCATCGACAACCACTGCGGGCTACGGTAGCAAGTAACTTGCCCGCGAGACGGGGTGTCCCTTGCTCACGAGTCGTCGACCAACAGCGTGTTCAGCGCGTCCCGGACGACCAGCACCTCGCTTCCGGGTTCCACCGCGTCCGCGACCGACTCGGCGGGGTGCAGCAGACAGTCCGACACCACCTCGGGCGACTCGCTGTTCGTGATCCACGCCTCGTGATCTCGGAGCGCCCGGGCGACGACGAACGCTCGCTGGGCACCCGGTTCGTAGCCAGCGCGCATCTCCTCGTACAACGCCGCCGCGCTCTCGGCCGAGGCGAGTCGCTCGGCGAACCGACGTTCGCCGGCACCCTCGCCGGCACCCTCCTGCAGACGTGCCGGCACGACCACCCGCCCCCCGGGGCGGAGCGGGTTTCGGTCGCCGAGCACGAGGTAGGTAATCGCCCGCGTCGTCTGGTAGAGGTTCGCGTCCTTCGGCGCGCCGACGCCCGCGACGACGGCGTCGTAGTCGGTCGAGACCGGCACCGAGAGTGCGTCTCTGGCGATGTCGGCGAGGTCGCGCACTACGTCGCGTGGGCGGCCCGCACTCGCACCGAGGAAGCCGTCCGGTCCCTTCGTGACGTTCAGACAGAAGTCGAGTCCCGCGAGGTCACCTGCCCGGTCGAGTGTCTCTCGGAAGGGGTTGTCGGCGATGCCGCCGAGTCGGACACCTTCGCGTGAGAGCAGTTCGGGACCGTGGGTGTACCGGATCAGCGACTCGCCGCCCGCGCCGATCACGACCGTCTTCGCGCCGCCGGAGAAGCCGGCGTACTGGTGCGGTTCGACCATCCCGGTCGAGAGGACGGTGTCAGCCCCGGCGACCCGGCTATTCAGTTCGATCTCGCACCCTTCGATCTCTCCGACGACCACCGTGTCGCCCGGATCGTGGTTCACCGCGAGGTCGGCGTACTCGCCCAGTCCCGCCTCGATCTCGGCGTCGGTCATCGGTCGGTGCAGTCCGAGACCGAGCACGACCGTCACCTGTTCGCGGGCGACCGGTAGACGGGAGAGCATCGCGTCGAGCAGCACGCCGTCGGGGGTCGCGCGAGTCACGTCGGTCACGACGACGGCCACCTCGTCGTCCGGAGCCACGAGGTCTCCGAGCGCCGGGCCGTGGGGGTCGTCCAGCGCGCGCTCGGCGGCTTCTCGGGGAGTGACGACCGGCCCGCCCGGTGGCTCGGCGACCGTCACCTCACAGTCCGGGAGCGAGACCGGAACCGTCCCCTCGCCCAGCGGGAGTTCCATACCGGGTCGTCGGGTCGATTCGGCGAAAAGCTTCGGCTTCGCGGGAGGCTCACCGGGTGGCGCGGTCGGCCGTCGTCTCAGACCTCGTACTCCGGGAAGCTGGCGAACCGGCCGTAGAGCGCCCCCAGCACCCCGCCGTAGACGACGTGCGAGAGCAGTCCGACGACGAGGAACGCGAGTAGCAGCAGCCCAGTCTGTCCCGTGAAGAAGGCGATCGACCACCCGCTCCAGACGATGCCGGCGAAGACGATCCCCTTCTGGGTCGTCGTGCGCCCCGGCATGAACATCGCCAGCGCGACGAACAGCAGCGGCAGGGTCGTCATCCCGCCGCCGACGAAGATGAACAACCCGAGGGAGAGACTCGGCCCCAGGCCGACGATCGTCGCCAGTCCCTCGAAGGCGGTCGGCGAGATGATCCCGAGGACCCACGCGACCGCGAGGACTGGACTCATGGCGACCGTGCCGAGGAATCCGGCACCTACCGCCGTGACGATCTCTCTGACGCCGATGCCGCCGGTCTCCTGTACGGTGGTCGTCGCGTGTTCTGCACTATTAGCCATGATGGATTCGACGGGCCGCGAGAGCAAAAATCTTGGTGCGTGTTGGCACGGTTCACTGTCGTCGCCGATCGGTAGCGGGGCTCACCGGGGGGAATTCACCGGCGAGACTCACCGACGCGCCCAGTCGAGCAGGCGTGCGTAGAACGGCTCCGAGGCGAGCGCCCCGGCGTCACCGACGAGCACCAGTGCGCGTTTCGCGCGCGTCAGCGCGACGTTCACCCGGCGGTAGTCCTCGAAGATGGGGCCGTCGAGGTCGCCGGTGGCGACGAACGAGACGACGATGACCTCCTCGCTCGATCCCTGGAAGCGGTCCACGGTGTCGACCGTCACGTCGGTTCGGCGACCGATCTCGGCGACCTGCGCCCGGAAGGGGGCGATGACGCCGATGTCCTCGGCCGGGACACCTGCCGACTGGACGGCGTCGACGATCTCGGCGACGCGATCTGCCTCCCGGGGGTTCGTGTTCCCCTCTCTGCGACCGTCGGGGTCGACGAACGAGACCGGGTTCCGGATCTCGGCCGGCAGGTCGGCGGGATCGACGCCGATGTCCCGCAGGTGTCGTCCCGCCACCTCGCCCGACGCGGGCTTGAGCGCGCCGTCGTAGAACTCCCGCGAGGAGAACGCCTGAATCCGCTGGCTCATGCGGTACTGGCGGTCGAGCATGACGCCCGCCTCCGGCGACTGGTCGATCAGGCGCTCGAACAGCGAGGTCTGGAGGTCGTTCTCGGCGCGGACGACCGGCGGGAGCTGTTCGTGGTCGCCGACGAGGACGAACCGATCCGCGCGGTTGATGGCGGCCAGCGTCGCGGGTTCGGTCAGTTGGGAGGCTTCGTCGACCAGCGCCACGTCGAACTGCTGTTCGCGCATCACCCGCGAGCCACAGGAGGCGGTCGTCGCCGCGACGACCGGTGCCTGCTGGAGTTCCGCGGCGCGGTCGTTCGGTCGTCCCTCGGTCTCGAGGCGGATGTCGAGCATGTCCTCGCGGACGCCGGTCTCGGTGCCGACCCGGACGACGTCGCTCTCCTCCCGCCCCGCGCCGAGTCCCTGGTCGCGGATCGCCTCCAAGGCGTTGTCCACCGCCCGGTTCGTGAACGCCGAGACGAGGACCCGGTCGCCCTGCTCGACGAGTGCCCGGACGGTTCGGGCGATGGTGTACGTCTTGCCCGTGCCCGGCGGCCCGTGGACCAGCGCGAAGTCCTCGGCGTTCACGGCACGGTTCACGGCGTCGTTCTGTGCCTCGTTGTTGTCGATGTAGGTCTCGGCGTCGTCGCGGAACTCGGGGTCCCGGCGGCCGAACAGCACGTCCTTCCTGTCGGGGTCGGCCTTCAGCAGGGAGTCGTGCAGCGCGGTCAACATCCGGTCGACCGAGATCTCGGAGGGGTAGACGTCGAGTCGGCAGAGGTCGACCGGTTCGTCGGCGGTGACGACGACCTCCTCGCCCAACTGCCGGATGCGGACGAGTTCCGAGTGGCCCGTCACGGGATCGCCGTCGCTCGCCATCGCCACGTCGCCCTCCCGGAGTTTGGACACCGCGTCGCCGGGCTTGCGGGCGCGGAGTTCCCAGCGTTCGCCGTCGATCTGTCGCTGACCCGTCGGTTCGAGGTCGATCAGCGCCCGGTCGTCGTCTGCTCGTTCTTCTGGGGTTTGCTCCCAGAGTTTGCGGTACTCGGCGTGGGTCTCTCGGCGTTCCTCCTCGATGGCGCGGTAGAACCGGTCGAAGTACTCGCGTTCCTCGTCTGGGAGTGGCGTCCCGACCTGCCCGGCTTTCGACTCCTGATCGAGGCGACCCGAGACGACCATGCAGGTGTCCTGTTCGAAGCAGTACTCGCACTTGGCGTCGGCCTCGAAGCCCGTCGGCACAGAGGCGTCGAACTCCATCGCCGCGATCTCGTTGCGTTGGCGGACGACGAAGTTCAGGAGACCGTCCCCGACCGAGAACTCCTTCGCGGGTGCGAGGTCACCGGACTGTTCGTTCCTGTCGAGGGCGGTGTTCTTGGTGTAGAGGAGCGTGCCGGTGTTCACCGGAACGCCGCGTTCTCTGAGCATCAGCGCGTAGCAGACCGCCTGAATCTTGTCCTGGAAGCGCGGTTCGCGGTTGGTGTTCTTGCCGGTCTTCAGTTCGACGGGCATCCCGCGCCGGAGGGCGTCGGCCCGGCCCTTCAGCCCGTACGTCGGCGAGATGAGCGTGTACTCCGAGCGCCACGCGTCTTCCTCAGTTAGCGTGCCCTGTTGGAGCCACCCTTCGATGGCGGCGGCGTTCCGGCGGACCTCGTTCTCGACTTCGTCCTGCTCGTACCCCAGCAGGCCCAGTTCGAGACCGGCCTCGGCCACCCGGTTCTGCACGCTGTCTTCGAGATCCAGCCCTCGCAGGAGGTCGCCGAACACTTCGTGGACGACGGTCCCCTTCACCACCGGGTAGTTCAGCGGGATGCCGGAGAGTTTGTTGAGGTAGTACATCCGGGGACACTGTACCCACGACCGGACGGCCGTCACGTCCACGAGGAAGCCCGGTTCGAGGACGACGTGGGTGTCGCTCCCGGTGCTGTAGGTGGTCTCGCCGCGGAACTCGTCCTCTTCGGGGTCGGTGACGAGCAGTTCCATCCCCGGTTCGGCGTGCTCGGCGGTGTGTGTCCACTTGCCCCAGAGCGTGACGGTGACCGGGTCGCCCCGCCCGTCGTCGGGTCGTATCGTGATCTCCGCGAGCGACCGTTCGCCGTACTGCGTCTCGACGGTCTTCTCCGCTTCGACCGCGACGATGACTCCCCTGAGCGTCACTGTGGTATCCGAACGCGGCCGGGCGAAAAACGCTGTCGGTACTTCCGGTCGTCGACCGATCTGGCCGAGTCGGCTGTGACCGCTCCACCAGAGTACGGGTCGAACCCCGCCCCCCCGAGTTCACCCGCGAATCTGTGCGAACTTCGACAGGTCGACGCCGGCGACGTCCGACACCGACTCGTGGGGTCGCCCGACCACGATGTCGCCCGCCGTGGACTGGCCCACGCCCGGAATCGCCTGCAGTTCGTCCATCGACGCCTCGTTCGGGTCGAGGGGGTACGGGACCGCCGTCACCGACCGGAAGCCGTGGTCCACGACCGCCACGTCGACGGCACGGCCGAGTTCACGCTCACCCGGGATGCCGACCAGCAGTGGGTACGTCCCCAGTTGCCGGCCGAAGGTCGTCCCCTCGTCGTGGTACTCGAGGTGGACGTTCGGGAGGACCGTCCCCGGTGGAACGACCCGGCGGAGCATCGGCCGGTCGATCTCCTCGCGCACCTCGCGTTTGTACTCCTTGAACAACTGTTTGTGATCCCGGGCGATCTGTGCGCCGGTCTCGGCCATCTCCGTCCCGTCGAAGGCCATCACCTGCCGGATGTTGATCCGGCGGAGCATCAGTCCCGCGTCGTACACCGACTGGAGGAACTCCTTGTTGTGCGTGAACGTCTCCTCGCGTTCACCCTGTAGGCCGTGGACGAGGTTGATCCCCGGCAGCAGTTTCGGCAGTCGCGTCGGGTCGGCGTCGGTCGGCGGCACCTCCCCCGCCGCGAGGGCCTCGCGGTGCGCGTCGCGGTCTTCGCCGGGTCGCCACCCTGCTTCCTCGTTGACGATGCGGACCGCCTCCAGACACTCCTCGGCGGTGACGAGCAGGTTGTTCTGCTCCTGGACGAGGGGGTCGGCGGATTCGAGGCCGAACGCGGCCGTATCGCCCGGCGTGTTGTGCTCGGCGATGATGCGGATGCCCTCCCGCGACTTCTCGGGGTAGTCGGTGATGGTCACCGGGTTCATGTTGTCCAGATGGAGCGTCCCGAGGTCGGGCGCGACCTCGCGGATGCCGCCGTACAGTCGCCGGAGTGCGTCGGGGTTGGGCGCTTCGCCGTCCCCGCCGAACGCGAGGATGTCCGCCTGTCGCCCGATCCGGAAGTGGCGCAGGCCCGACTCGTACAACCCTTCGACTTCCCGGACGACCGACTCGGCGGTGCGGAACGCCGGGTTGCCGTACAGCGGTTCCGTGCAGAACGAACACCGGTAGGCACAGCCACGGGAGGTCTCCAGTTCGGCGATCAGATACTCGGGGTGGTTCGGGTGCTGTTCGACGACGAACGAGCCCTTCTCGGCCCAGCGGTCCAGTTCGTCGTTGTCCCGCATCCGGTCGCCGAACCCCTCCAGTCCGGAGTCCACCAGATCGAAAGCGGCGGCCTCGACGTCTCCCTTCGCCACGAAGTCGTAGTCGAGGTCTTTCCGCTCCATGTCCTGCGCGCCGGCGTTCTCCTCGCCGACGCCGAACCGGATCGGCCCGCCGAGCAGGGTGGTGCCGTCGGCGGTCCACGCGAGTTCCTTCACCTCGTCTGGTTCGGCGGGCGTCCCGCCGACGTACTTGCCGGGGACCGTCATGCCGCCGACGTAGATCATCAGGTCGGCGTCGGCCACGTCGGCCCACTTCCGGCGCTCGTCGCGTAGTTCGTCGATGGTGTGGTACGTCACTCGGTCGGCCGGCACGCCGGCGTCGACCAGCGCACCCGCCGTGAAGCGCGGGTACGTGGAGATGTACGGCGGGACGCCGAAGTGTGCCGGTTCGTCCACGTACCCGTCCACGATGGTCACCGAGAGGTCGGACGGGTCTGTCATGCGACGGGCTTGGCGGTCGAGGTGGTAAAGCGGTGCGGTTCGACGGTCGCCACTGCACACACTGTGAGCGCCGGGTGCCTGCACGCCTGGCCGACCCCGCGTCACTTATCAGCCTCGCCGCACTATCTACGTCCATGCCAGCCACGCTCGAAGTCAGGTGTACCGACGCCGACTGCGAACTGGATATGTTCGAACTCCACTACACGTACGACATGCCGGACGAGGTGGGCGTCGCGGACTTCGTCTGCCCGTACTGTCGCGGCAGCGATCTGGAGGAAATCGAGCTATGAGTGGGCTGAAAGAGTTCGGCGAGTCGGCCGCCCGCGAGGTCCTAGAGAAGATCGGCCGTGGCGTGAGCAAGGTGCAGGAGCGAAAACCGCTCGCGTACGACCTGCTGGAGAGCGACGACGCCTACCTCGTCGTCTTCGACGCGCCAGGTGCGACCCGGAGCGACATCCAGGTCCGGTTCGTCGACAGCGAGGTACAGGTCCGCATCGACCGCTTCCGCGACTTCTACGAGGACTTCGACATGCGGTTCCCCGGTCGCGGCCTGTCGCTCGACGGCTCCGCGGAACTCCCCGAGGACGCCGCCGTCGACGCCGAATCCGCCGGCGCGACGCTGAAGTCGAACGGGACGCTCCACGTCACCATCCCGAAGACCGGCGCGGGCAAGGACGTGGCTGTGGCCGACGACGACGAGGAGATAGAGACGACCGACGAGGCAACCGAAGACGAGGACCACGCCGAGGACGTCGGAGACGCCGACGGACACGCCGACGACGCGGGTCACGGCGCGGACGACCACGACGATCACGACCACGACGCGGACGAGAAACAGCGCGACTGAGCGGCGTTCGACGTTCGACTTCTCCGGTGACTGCTCGCCGCCCCGAGCGACCGCTACTCGACCGTTATCCCCTCGACGATCCGGAACTCCTCGTCGCCCGCAAAGCGGGTCGGATCGAACGACTCGACGCCCGCGGTGACGCCCTCCACGGGCCGCCCGAGCGACTCGGCGATCTGTGCGGCGATCCGTTCGCCGTGGGCCGGCGCGCGCATGAACCCGTGGCCCTGCCAGCCTGCGGCGACGAAGATACCCGGTGCGACTTCGCCGAGCAGTGGGTCCCCGTCCGGCGTCGCGGTGCAGAGTCCGGCCCACGACCGCTCGACGCGAGGCCGGTAGTCGAGTCGGTGCGTGAGGCCCGTCCGGAGGTCGTTCCGGAACCAGTCGTCCGCCGCTTCGTCCCAGTCGTCGGGGTCGGCTTCGACCGGTTCGGTGCCGTCACCACCCAGCAGGCCCGTCGGATGCGGTCGGCAGTAGAAGCCGGCCGTCGCGTCGTACAGCATCGGGCCGTCGTACGCTCCGAGACTCGTCAGTGCCTGCACGCGATACGGCTTCAGCGCCAGTGGGATGTCCGCCCGGGCACAGAGTCGCCCGGTGTGTGCGCCGGCGGCGACGAGCACCGCGTCGAACCGGCGGCTGACGCGCCCGACGGTGACGCCGCGTGGCTCCCGCGAGAGCCCGACAGCGGTCGTCGGCTGGAGGTCGACGCCGACAGCGTCGGCACGGCCAGCGAGCAGTCTGGCGTACGACTCGGGGTCGCACCACCCGGCGTTCTCCGCGACGGCCGCGACCGCCACGTCCGCGGTCTGGATCGGGAAGCGTTCCCCGAGCGTCGTCGGCCCGACGACCGACACGTCGAGCCCGTGGTGACGCATCCGGTCGGCCGAGGCTTCCACCGCCTCGGCGGTCTGCTCGTCGCCCGCTCGTGCGACGATCACGTACGGACAGTCGGTGAACTGGAAGGTCGTTGTCGCGCCCGTACCGGGTCCGGTCTCGGGTGCACCGACGGGAGCCGTCTCCGCCGAGAACTCACGGAAGCGCTCGATGGCTCGCGTGGCGAGTGCGGCGTCCACGTCCTCGGCGTAGGCGTCGTAGACGATGCCGGCCGCGCTGCCGGTCGCTCCGGCCGCGACGCCCGACCGGTCGAAGACGGTCACGTCCAGCCCCCAGCGGGCCAGATCGACCGCCGCCGTCAGGCCGACCGCGCCGGCACCGACGACCGCGACCGAGGGGGTTCCCGTGGGCGTGTCCGAACCGTTCTCTGCACTGGTTCCGGTCATCTGTGGTCCTGCGGCAGGAGGTCGGCGAAGGGTTGGTCGGCGAGCCAATCGAGCAGAGCGTCGAGATCGTCGGTCGCCGACGCGAGAAGTCGCTCGCCGGCCTCACGAGACGCCTCGGTCGGGTGGCCGACCGCGCCGGAGTCGGAGAAGTCGGCGGTGTCGAAGCCGACCTCGCCGCCGTGGACAGACTTCCCCCAGGAGTCGGCCGCGCCGGCCTCTGCCGCCGCGAGTGCGTCCTCCCGGACGAGATCCTCGGCGACGGCGTAGACCATGCTCGTCTCGGTCGCGTCGGCGTGCCCGATGCCGTCCTCGCCGAACAGTTCGCGGGTCAGGTCGTCGAGGTTCGCCCACCAGTTCCACGGGACCGCGAACGCGACCTCCTGCCGGCGCAGTCGGCGTGCGGCCCGGCGCAGGGCGTCGCTGTTCCCGCCGTGGCCGTTGACGAGGACGACCTTGCGGACGCCGTGGTCCGCGAGGCTGGCGACGGTCTCGCCCACGTAGTCCTCGAAGGTCTCGGGTGTGACCGACAGCGTGCCGTGGAACTGTCGGTGGTGGTCGCTGACGCCGACCGGAATCGTCGGGAGTCGGACGGTGTCGTCGCGGTCGATGCGTCCGGCGACGGTCTCGGCGGCCCGGAAGTCGGTCGACAGCGGGAGCGCGGGGCCGTGTTGCTCGGTCGCGCCGGTCGGGAGCAGTGCGACCTCGGCGCCGGCGAGTCTGTCGCGGGCGGTCGTCGTCGTGTGGTCCGCGAGGTAGTCCATGTCCGAGCACTCGTCGGGGCGTCACTTAGTTCAGTCGTCGCTTGGCGTGGTCGAGGAATCGGCGTGTCGTCGTGGGTGTGGACCCCGGTGGTCGCAGTACGCCCCGCGCCTCCCCGACTGCTGGCGACGCGGACCGCGAGCAGGGTCTCGCCGTC
>NZ_JAJCVJ010000005.1 GCF_020567425.1 Salinirubrum litoreum
CAGAGAGGGTTCGGTACTGTTGGACGTCGTCCCACGAGTACTGATCCGCGTTGGGAACGCCTTCGTCTCTGAGGACCTCTTTCGTGAGTTCGTCACGCTGATCCCACGTTCCCTGATTCTGGTACCATTCCTCGAAGAATGCGACGTCGAGTCGGTTCGAGAGGCCTCGCGCCTGATAGACTGCTTGGAGGATAATCTCACTGAAGCTTTGTTCCCGGACGCTCTGGTACTTCAGGAGGTTGATCGGGAGGGGGACGAGACGGTACTCGTCGAGCATCGAGGACCATGTCTCGTAGAGGTCGCTGTAGGCGCTATCTGAATCCAACCGATTCCAGACCTCCTTTCTGTCTTCCTCTTCGAGATCTGCAGACGCGGTGAGGAGGTTGAGGACGGTCAGCAGGTGGCTCTTCCCGCTACCGTAGTACCCGTAGAGCCAGTGATTGGCTCCTTTCCGCATCTCCTCGTCGTGGCCGTGAATTCGAGTGAAGAAGTCCCGAAGGAAGTTCTCTGAGGCATCTGTAATGTGGTAGGTGTCGAGGTAGTGGCGGTAGAGCTGATCGCGATGAGCGGCTCTGTCTTCGTCCTCGTCGAACTTCCGGTCGATACGAATCGACTCCTCGAAGGTTGCATCCTGCTTCTCGAACAGGTCGTCCATGGAAGTCATGCCGACCCCTCCGCGAGCATCGTGTAGAAGTCGTCGACGGGTTCGAACCAGACGCGACTCCGGGCTTCGTGGTGTGTCCACCCCTCATATCCAGCCAGACGCTTGCTCTGCGGTTCCCAGTACTCTTCGGACTGGAACAGGTAAAGCCAGCCAATCGGCTTCGTGAGCCACTCGTCGCCGTTCTGAGCCCAGGAGTAGTAGGCCGCAACTTGGAGGGGAACGTCGCCGACTTTTGGAGGTTGACCGGCGGTCTCGGTCTTCCCTTCGAGCACACCGATATCACGAAGGGCAGACCTGAGTCCCTGTATCCATCGCTTCTGTGTTGATTCCGAGTACTCTAGCGGCTCGCCAGCTTTGTCGCGAAACTCGTCGAGGATGTTGAGAACAGTATCCGTCTCGAAGTCGAGTGCGGAGGGTCCTTGTTTCATCAGCCGGCGGAGGTATTCGTGGACGACATAGCGAGCCAGCCCGTCGTGGTTGACGAGATAGAGGAAGAGGACCTGTGCCTGATCGCGTTCGTTTCGACATTGGTCCAAGATCTCTGGAAGCACCGGGACCGATGGAAGTCCTTCCCCAGCAGACTGAAGCCGTGCCCGAATTGCGATAAGTGGCTTTTCAGCGCTGTTCCGACTGCTTCGGTTCGCGACCCGTTCGTCGTACCAGATCTCTTTGACCGACGTCCAATCGAGCTCGTCCGCGTAGAGAGATGCGATATCATGCGTTCTCTCGGCTTGGAGCCCGCAATGAGTCAAATCCGTAGTGATCTTCGATTCGGGGAGTCTCCCAACGAGAGATGGAAGCCATGAGTCCAACTCCCCGTTTCGACCTGTAGCCATACTATGACGAGACCGTGGTATCTACTTAGAAGTTCTTGTGACGATGTCGAGGGTAAATCGATGGACCTCAAGGGAACTTTGATGTAGGTCCATTATGAGGTAGGAGACAAGAGCGGTACATAATGTCAGGACAATCTTCTCTTGAGACGGAAGCGCAATTGGACAAAGCAGAGCGCGAACACCTCGAAGATGTCGTCGCTGACCTTCGTGAAACGGTAGAAGCCGACATAAAATATCAACTTGAGCACACATATGAGCTGAGCTACGAAGACGGCGGAGCTAATCTCCACGGGGAGGAGGTAGATACCCGTGCTGAGCTTGCTAAAGCGGTTGAACGTGAAGATGATGACGAATCTTGGGAAGAAAAGTTCGATCGATATGTGATGGGCGTCGGATATACGATTGTAAATCGTCTTACTGCTCTTCGGTGCATGGAAGTTCGTGGATTCATCGACCGCCCAGTCACACAATTCAGTGAGTCGGGAACTACCCCCGCAGCAGAAAAACTTGAAAATGAGCAGTATCTTGCGCCAGATGAAGCAAAAATAAAAGCATACAATGACGTCTGTCGAAGGCTCACTGACGAAATAGAGATCCTATTTGATTTGGATTCTCCCTACAGCATCGTTGATCCGGATGTTGAGGTATTTGAAGAGCTATGTCGAAAGCTCGATGATGTTTCAAGCGAAATCTGGCGAGCTGATGACGTACTCGGTTGGGTATATGAGTACTACAATTCGTCGAAGCTAGAAGAACTACGAAGGAAAGGAGACTATGAGGGTCTATCTCCGGAAGATGTTCCTGCAGCGAATCAATTCTATACTCCCCATTGGGTTGTGAGAATGCTCACAGATAACAGTCTCACAAAGATGTATCTAGAGTCCAAAGGGGAGCTTCAGAACACACTTGGTCGCCAAAAAGAATTAACGCTAGGAAATCGAAAATCGCGCAGTTCATCACCATCCGAAACGCCAACGATTTCTGATTTTAGCACATATCTTGTTCCATCCGAAAGCCCTGAAGACAAACCGGATATGAAAGATCCCGAAGAAATCAGGGTAATCGATCCTGCTTGTGGAAGTGGTCATTTTCTACTATACGCATTCGATGTATTGGACCGGATATGGCGTCTGGAATATCCAGAGATGGATAGAGCTGAAATCCCAGAAAAAATTCTAAGATATAATCTATTTGGGGTAGATTTAGATTTGCGAGCCTGTCAACTTGCGGCATTTAATTTATACCTCAAAGCACGGGGACGTGCAGAAGAGGAGGGCCATTCTGATTTCCAGATGCCAGAAGTTGGCATTGTTTGTGCAGATGCGAACATTGCAAATCTCGAATCTACAAACGAAGTCTTCGATGAAGTGGCTGGAGGTCAACCAGAGGTTAGATCTGCATTAGAAGATATTCTTAGCGCGTTTGAGGATGTACACGGATTGGGCTCTCTGCTTGATGTTAGAGGAACATTGGAAGAGAAGTTTTCAATGGATGAGCAGCCTACGCTAACAGAGAGTATTAACGGTCCCGGTAGTTTATCCACCTTTCTTGAAAATCTCCACCAAGAAGTTGCCGAAAAGCGAAATGGCGAATCCTTCTTAGCCCAGGATCTGAAAAGCTTCCTAAGGACACTCGTAATATTATCCCAAGATTATGATGTCGCGCTAATGAATCCCCCATACGGTTCTGGAAATCGGATGCCGGATTCTGTTCAAGATTACGTTTCTGAACACTATAAGTACAAACCCGAATTTTATATCAATTTCTTTGAGGTTTGCGAAAATCTAGTGAAATCAAACGGAAGGATTGGGATGATTGTACCGAGAACATTTATGTTCAAGCGTACATTCGAAGATTTCAGAGAGGATTTCATTGGTGGGAAAGGGTCTTTTGATTTCTTAGCCGAATATGGGCTCGGTGTACTGGATAAGGCAACTGTACGAACAGCTGGAACGGTAGTTAGAGTCGATCAATCGCAAAACAACTCCGCAGACTTCTACCGTCTCCATGACATTGAAAAGGGGGAAAAAGAAGAAAAATTCATAAACTCTGCATATTCGAATGACAAGGATAATTCTGGGATTCAAAGGAGATTCCGTCGAGACATCTCAGAGTTTTCAATCATCCCTGGAGCACCGATCTCTTATTGGGTGCCCCTCGATATTCGTTCGTTATACAACTTGGATACTTGCTTCGATGCAGGAAATGTGAATGCAGACAAGAAGACGCTAGGTACTGTAAAGGCAGGACTTCAAACCGGAGATAATAATCGATACATCCGGCGATTCTGGGAGGAAAGCGGTGAAGGATGGGTGCCCTTTGCAAAGGGGGGAAGTGATGCTTGGATTCTCCCCCGAATTACTCGAATGGTGTGGTGGGAACAGAATGGTGCGGATGTAAAACGGTACGAGGGCTCTTATCCTCGAAGCGAACAATATTATTTCAGTGAAGCACTTACGTATACGAACATCAAAGAAGGCGGTAAACGGTTTGGATATTTGCATGGATCTTCTATCTTTGGAACTGCTGGGCAAGCCTTATTGCCTGATCGGGCAGTTTGGGAAGTCTTAGCTTATGCAAATAGCAATCTGGTAACATACTTAGTGCTCGCACTTACTACCGGCCGTCATTGGCAGGTTGGCGAAGTCTCTAAGGTCCCCTGGGATGTTGACTTGGAGAATTCGGATAGACTAGGTCAAATCGCTAAAGAAATTATTGGGTTGCTCATGAGCACACGTCAACACGACTTCATATCTCCGTACTATAATGGACCGCTGATTCTCAATCTCATAGGGACAACGGACTCATTGTATGCATCAAACCATCCTCACAGGGCGTTACTATCTGACGTTAATCTTAAAGAACCAGAGACGACGTATGATAAAGAAGCTTCTCTTGAAGAATTAGGAATTGCAGCAGCAAAATACAAGGCCCGGATCAAATCTCAGCTGCAAGAGAAGGCAGCTGAGATTGACCAACTTTTATTCGATCACTTTGACATTGGTGCTGAAAGGCAAAAGGAAATCCTTCAAGAAATTGCCATCAGGACGAACGAAGACCCTCGACAACAATCGGAGTATTCTCCCGAGAAGATCACAGAGCCTTCCAGCAACTTCGATAACCTCGCTAAGGATCTAATTCTCCACCTGACGCTAAAAATAGTTCAAGATGATCCGGACGGAATCGTCCCTATTAATTTTGAAGGCGATGAAGAACTGCCGCTGCTCAAACGAATTGAGGGAGAGTTCCAACAAATATTTGGCCAACACTCAGAAGACCGTTTAGCCGAAGTTGATCAGCTTCTTGGGGATCAGAAACCTGACGCAGGAGCATATCCAAACCTACAGTCTTGGATTGAGGATGATCTGTTTGAATATCATCTTCGCCAATTCGAGAATGTGCCCATTGTTTGGAGACTATCAACTGAACGTTTGGTTTCTGACTCTCATGGCGAAGGATTCGGATGCTTCGTTGATTACCATCAGCTTGATGCGAGTCTGTTCGACCGTCTAGAGTCTAGGTACATTGAGCCCGTGAAATCGGAGCTTCGTGACCGTAGGAATACAGCGGATCAGCGTCGCGCTGATTCTACGCTTTCTACAACGGAACAAGCTAACGCATCTGAAGAATATCGGTATTGTGAGAGTGCTTTAGCACAAATAAACGAATTTCAATCTGCACTTTTAGAACTTGGTTCTGTTCACTCACGAGAGAAGACCGACGACATTCAATCTCTTGCCTTAGAATTGCAGACTCTTGTGTCTAAATTTAGAGAACGCACACAACAGCGACTTGAAACGCTTGATCAACTTGTCGAAGAGATGGACCCTGATGAGATTGAAGATCTATTTAGTCCGACCTTCCTTGAAAGAGTGAATGACAATCGAACTGAGTGGATTGACGCACTAATTGACCTTGAATCTGCATGTGCTGCATATAGCAGAGACTCCTCTGAACCTGTTGCAGCACATCTATACGATCTTTTCCCCTACTTTGAGGACCTTGTAGGCTCTACTCATTACGGTAGCAATGGGATCTTCTTTATGAACTATTACTTCAGTAAGGGAGAGGAGTACCTCGAAAATGGTGATCCTCGAGACGGGCTTGAAGGCGAGATCCGACTACTCGCAGAGCTAGCCTCGGAAACTGACGAAGACGTAGAATTGGGGAATGAGATTAAAGATAGATGTAAGGACCTTAGAAAGGCATTGCCCTCCAATTGGGAAGAACGTGCACTCTCTGAGGTGCTTACTGCGGGTTACGACCCGGTCAAAAAGCACGGCGTAGCTATCAACATCCAACCTCTTGCCGAAAAGAAGATCGTCCCCGAAGTTGTGGAAGACAAGGTCGTCAACTAGTCAACTTCCAGCTCTATGAGTATCGACTTCAAATCTGGCGACCGCATCAGGCTCAACGGCGACCCAGCAGAAGTTATCCGCACCTACGAGGTCGGGAACCTCCCGTACCTCCGGGTCTACGTCGAGGGGGATGGTGCAAAGACGGTGTGTCTTGACCACGTCTCCGTCGAACCAAGCAGTGATGCACTCGATACCCTCGAGGATCAAGTAGCAGACCTCCACCCCCGACACGAAGCAGTTTCGTCAGAGTGGTTCGACCTCCGAACCGAGGCCCTCCACCTCAAGATGGCCCACGAGCAGGGGCAGCTCCTGAGCATCTCGAACTCGCTCGTTCGCCTCGAACCATACCAGCTCGCCTGCGTGAATCAGGTGATGCAGAAGCTCCGCCAGCGAGCGCTTATCGCCGACGACGTCGGTCTCGGGAAGACCATCGAGGCAGGCCTCATCCTCAAAGAACTCGAAGCCCGAAACCGAGCTAACAGCGTCCTCTTCCTCGTTCCCGCACACCTCCAGAAGAAGTGGATCCGGGATATGGAGCGCTTCTTCGACATCGACCTCACGGTTGCGGACCGCCAGTGGGTCGACGCCGAGCGTCGACGACTCGGCGAGGAGGCGAACATCTGGGACCAGGAGGGCCAGCGTCTAGTCACCAGCATGGCGTTCCTCCGACAAGACGAGTTCCAGCCCGAGATCGAGAACGCCTTCTGGGACGTCGCCGTCATCGACGAAGCGCACAAGGCCAGCAAGCGGGGCGAGTCCCCCAGCAAAACCTCGCTTATGGCCGAACGTGTTGCCAACCACTGTGAATCCCTGCTGTTGCTGAGTGCGACACCGCACGACGGCAAGGGGGAGGCATTCCGGTCCCTCATCAGCTATATCGATCCATTCCTCGTCGCCGAGGACCAGGACCTCACTCGAGAGACGGTGAACCGCGTCATGATTCGGCGCGGGAAGGAGACCATTTACGACGATAACGGCGAGCGCATCTTCCCCGAACGAGATGTCCAGACGGCCACCGTCTCGATGTCTCCTGCCGAGGAACAACTGTACGAGCGCGTGACCGAGTACGTCCGCGAGGTCTACAACCGATCTGACCAATTGAACGAGCCCGCTGTCGGCTTTGCGATGGCGCTCATGCAAAAGCGGCTTGTGAGCAGCGTAGGCGCGATTCGAGAGACACTCCGGCGTCGCCTTCACGGACTGCTCGAACCCGACGAGCAGGGCCTCTCGACCGATGCGACGGCCTACCTCGAAGGCGAGGATTTGGAGGACTCTGACCGTGAACAGGCGGAGCAGGAACTCGAACGCCTCACGGTCGCCCAGGGTGATGAGGCGCTCCAGAAGGAGATCGACACGCTGCAGGAACTCGTCGCGATGGCCGAGGATCTTCCGGTCGACACCAAAGCGCGGAAAGTCAAGCGTTACATCGAGCAACTCTTTGAGGAGCATCCGGACGAGAAGCTCATTCTGTTCACTGAGTACCGCGATACGTTAGACTATCTCCTCGATCTCTTCGCCGACGAACCGTGGGCAGACGAGATTCTGACCATCCACGGAGATGTGAGTAAAGACGAGCGAACCCAGATCGAAGACGAATTCAACTACGGGAAGTCGCGATTACTGATGGCGACCGATGCGGCCAGCGAGGGGATCGACCTCCAGCACAGCTGCCACATCATGGTCAACTACGAACTCCCGTGGAACCCGAACCGCCTCGAACAGCGTATCGGTCGGATCCATCGCTACGGCCAGGACAAGGAGGTCAAGGTGTGGAACTTCCAGTTCGATGGCACTCGGGAATCCGAAATTTTCGATCTACTCCAAGACAAGGTTGAGGAAATCCGGTCGAAGGTCGGTGCGACGGCAGACGTCCTCGGGATGCTGGACGACGTCAACATCGACTCCCTCCTGATGAAATCCGTCCAGAGCCAGGAGCCAGCCTCGGCCACGAAAGAGGAACTTGAGGAGTTGATGGAAGAGCGTGAACAGACACTCCTCGAGTGGTACGAACGGAGCCTCATCGACTGCAGTACGTTCGACGCCGAGAGTCGACAAGAGATTCAGTCGATCGTCGACGACTCAGAGGACGTCTTCGGAAGTGAACAGGAGATCCGGGAGTTCTTCACTCGAGCGATCGAGGCGTTCGAGGGCTCTGTCGAGAAACGCGGAAACCAGTTGTACGAGGCGGAAGTCCCACCAGAAGTGACTGACAGCGGTCAGCCTGAGACGCTGGGTCCGTTCACCTTCAGTCGAGATTTCGCCCTCGATCACGACGGAATCGAGTACCTCTCCCCTGATGCAGATGTCCTGCAGGCCCTCCGTGATCTGGTTCTCCAGCACGGACAACACGCAGGGAAGACCGGAATGAAGCTGCTGCCGTTCGTCGACCAACCCGGCATTACATTTGTCTACAAAGTCGCCTTCGAAGATGCAACCGGCAAGACGATTCGTGAGCAACTCATTCCCGTCTACGTCGACCTCGCTGGGCTTGACGCTCAGCGTTCACTCGGCCAGCGCGTCCTTGATGCAGAGACGGTTCACGCTCGTCCGGATGAGAGTACGGTCTCTCGGCTACTCAAGCAACGAGGCGACCTCGAGGACGCTGCCGAGAGGTACATCAGTAGTATGGTCGCCGACATCCGGGAAGATCTGCTCGAAAACCGTCAGCAGGACGTTCAGAAAGAACTCTCTGACTTGGAAGCCTATGAGCAAGCAGAACGAGATCGGATCCAGTCGTTCATCGATTCGTACGAACAAAAAGCAACAACGGGATCGGATATGCGCATCGCGATCCGGAACCAAAAACAACGTCTTGAGCAGCTGGAAACCCGGATAGAGTCACGAAAGGCAGAGCTACAGAAGCGAGAACAGGTGATATCCCTTGCGCCAGACATTGAGGCGTACTGTCTAACGCTTCCGGTGTAGGCCGGGATGATTTCGATGCCTACGAGGTCCTGTAGATTCTACGAAGGTTTACTTGAGAGGAGGAAGGAGTTAGCGATATGCCAGAGCTACGACGAGGGGTGAGGGTTATGCTCTTCGCGAGCTCCTACATCCCATTATTCCTGATTCTGGCAGCTATGTCGTATCCTATTCAGCTTACTCTCTATGGATTCGCCATACCCTGGGTTACGGGAGTGTTTCTTGCTCTCTGTATCATTCCACTCCCGCTCCCATTTCACATTATGCAGGTTCGCTCTACTGGAACCACCGACTACGAACCGGTCGAGGAATTCAGACAGCGAAATGATTTGGTGACTAGCTACCTCTTAGTATACGTTTTCACTTACCTCGGGCTCAATTACGCCGATTTAGTGAGCTGGCTTTCGTTTCTGATCTTCTTCAGTGTCGTCGCGATCATCCAGCTGCGCTCCGAGCAACTTCACGTCAATCCACTGCTCGCGCTTGCAGGATATGATGTCTACGAAGTAAAGATGGAGCGAGGGGTTCGTCTCGTCGTCAGCAAACGAGAATTGGAGGAGCAACTCGTCCCACCGGACGACTCAGACGGCGACCCCGATTACGCATCAGCCGAACGATACCTTGAAATGGCTGAACTTGGCAATGGAGTATATATTACGGTGTGACTGGATGAGTTCAGAGGAACACGTTGACAGACTCGAACGCGCACTCGGCTTTCTCCGAAACGATCGCCGTACTTCGCAGTACCTTCTCGCTCAACAGGAGGACGACGACTACGAGTTCGGCATCGCCCCTCTCTCGTCGCCAATCCTAGATAAGGCCGAGATAATTCTGGAGGATACCCTGGAGAAAATGGTTTCGAGTGTGACCGAAGGCCCGAAAGACGTTACCGAGTTCTCCATCGCAAACACGAATCGGAACATTACTCCCATTCAGTATCTTCCCGTCGACGATCTCCCAGAAGGTGCACGATTGGACTATCTCCTCACCGATCCAAACCTCAGTGAGAAAACGTACGATGATTGGCCGAACCCTGGATTGCAAATCATCCGCATCAAGGAACCTAGTGGTACGCCACTTCTTGGACTACAAGAGTTTACGAACCACCAGGTGGTGGGGAGTAGCAAACCAATCTTGTTCTCTCGCGGCGAGCAGCAGTACGACGTCGTCGAAGATAGTCTGTTAACGATCCCGTCGAAAGTCAACGCAGTGTGCTTCGACGGATTTGTCTACATCTACACGCCGAAGGCTTTTGAGCGGATGTATGATGTCCGGGGACAGTACCAACAACACACCGATGATGTGATCGATGGGCTTGCTGGGCAAGACATCGAAATCGCCGATCTCTCTATCGTCGATACATTCAAAAACGACATTCGGTGTCTGCGACGCATCCACGAGATCAAACGACACAATATTCACGAGACCCTTGAACCGAGCGCCGTCATAGATGTCGTAGATGAGTACGATGTCCCCGTCATTGCGGAACAGCGAAATGGCTCATTGGTGCTTGACATTGAAGATGGGTCGAAACGTTGGAAGCTGCTCGATCTTCTGAGCGATAGTTATCTGAGATCGGATATGACCGAGAATCAGTACAATGCGCCAAACAAGCGGATGCTGGATTAAATTCAGTCTCACTCAATTCGTCCACTCCTTCTAGAACCGACGGTATTACCCTCGATTGGAGATTACTGATTGTCAGAATGACAAGTCCGCTCAAGAAGACTTAACCAACGAATCTCGACGTCTCATCTGTACTGTTGGTTAAGATGGATTCGGTGTCGTCTTCGGGCCAAATTCCCGCGATCTATTCACAGATTAGTAACATTCTCCATATCCAGAAAATATTTATTCTCACCCGAATTTTCCGACAATGTGTACCACGACTCCGTTGGTGCATACCCATACTCGCACGTATGATAACTCGGTCAGTCACCATCGAAGACATCGATGACCTGTACCTGATGTGGAACGACCACATCAACGCTTCCGCCCTCTATCGCCGCGCCCTTCGCAAGGAAATGGAAGTCCGCGACGTCGATCCCGACGACCTCCGTGACCTCCTCGAACGGGCTCGCGAGCAGGGCTACACGAAAGAAGAAATCGTCGACGAGACCAATCGGTACGCCGATCTGAAGGCACTCGTCGAAGACGCAGAGGAATAACCCGCAATGTCACAGGACAGTACACCCTCCGAGACGTCTGAGAATCGTACTGACAGTCAGTCCACGGCAGTGAGCAAAGTCTCCAGACAAGCCGTCCTTACAGTTGCGCTGTTGAGTCTGTTCGCTGTCCAGCCTGTCGCAGCACAAACCAGCGCCGTTTGCAGCGCGGACAACCTACCGAGCATGATTGAGGGGTTCTTCCAGCTGACCACCGGACTCGGCATCGTCGGCCTTGCCGTGGTCTGGCAGGCCGACTCCCTCATCGAGATGTTCACCCTGAACCCTGAGCAAAAGAAGGGCCTCAAGCGCCACAAGCGCTCGGCGATGAAGTCCGCAGTCGTCCTCGTAGTTCTCGGCCCACTGTACACCGTTGCGGGGTCGATGATGGGGCTGCCGCTGGCACAGTGCGTCGACCTCGTCCCCTGGTAAGTTACTCTACCATCCCCGTCGCGAGCCCCCATGGAACAACGAGAGCTCTCCGTGCTCATGGCCGCCCTGTTCGTGACGAGCCTAGTCACGGGTATCGTCGCAGCCGATCCACCACGCCCGGGTACTGAGGGGAACGGCCTTTCTGAGAACGAGTCAGCGACGGTCTGGTCTCGCGATGCGGATAACTATATCAGTCAAGAAGAGTACCGCCAGCGCTACGGAGAGGACCGCACGTCCGTCCACCAGCTCGCGAATGGGACAGACATCACGTTCAAGCGGCCGCCTGCAACCGCTGCAACGTGGACTCGAAACGATTTCGGCGACCTCGAAGCCGGTGGGTCAGATACGTCAGTTCATCCGCCTCACGCATCCCTCGAAGACGGTGTGTTCATCGAAGACGCCCATGCGACAGTGTTTGCGGTTCAGCCGTCGACTCGTGGTCACCTCGAGTCCGGTGATACCCCACTCTACATCGCACCGAATGGGACGATGCGTGGGTTCGTCGATTACCGGGTCCGTGTTCCAAACGAGAGTTCCTCCGGGAACAGGACCATCGAGTGGTCGCTTACGGAACACGAGATCGAAGAAGTTCGGCTGCAGAAAGACGGGGAGACCATCGCGAGGACTGATGGGTCGCACACGCCGGCCATCGACTACCAGATCACCGACGACTGGAGTGCAACCCTCGCCCTCGAAGCAGAGATTCACGTCCGGCTGAAGAAGACGATACGGACCGACGTGGGCGGCGGAACCAACGTCGACGTCGTCTACCGTGAAGAGACGCGAAACGTCTCGGACTCAGTTGATGTCGAGATATATGACCTCTCTGCGTATCCCTACTACGCCGAGTATCCTAACGGCGATGCTGGCGTCGCTATCTTCCAGTCTCGTCCGTGGCAAGGGTACACTCTCACCGACGAGGGGAACGCGAGCGTACGTGGTGTCTGGCGGTTCTACACGGCCCGCAACACCAACTGGGATACGCTCGTCAGGTCGAACCGAACTGACAGCGCCGAAGTCGAGTCCGATGCGATCCCCGTGTACGTCCACGCGTATCCCTCCCGAATCGGACCGCGTGCCGAACCCGTCCGGGACGGCCCCAAAATCATCGACACATGGGGAACGGAACGCCCCTCCCCGCTGGAGACTATCGGCGAGAACGTCAACGTCGAGATCGTAAATCAGTCCTACGAGACGACGTACGGTGTCGCCGTCCGCGCCGAGAACGTCGACAGAGAGGCACTCCATGTCGCAGGCATCGTTCGCGGTGTGAACGCGTCTATCGTCGAGCCCGACGCCGGTTCCGAGCGGCAGCTTCGTCGTAGCAACCTCTCAGTCGAGGTTCTCCAGCAAAACGAATCACAGGCGACGCTTCGGATTGAGCTACGTGACAACAAGACTGGCGCACCGATCGTCCTCAACGATAGCGCCCGCCGGTATCCTATCGGTGGCATCTCACGTGATGGCTACATCACCATCGCCAATCGGGAGGTCGAGACCAACGCCTCTGGCGTAGCCATCGTGACGATCACTGAACCCGGTATCTACACCGCTCGGTATCATCCGGGGTCGTGGCTTGGACACAATCCAGCCTACGTGAGTGATACGGCAACCGCCCGGTGGCATCCACTCGGAACCATCGACGGCTGGTTCGCGTTCATCTTCGAGGTCGGCTGGCAGTTCATTCCCTTCTTCGTAATGTTCTACGCGGGACGCCGTCTCCTCCGGATGTTCGGCCCAGAAGACATCTTCCAACAAGATCCATAGCCCATGACACAGAATTACCCACACATCAGTAGTAGGCGAAACGCCCTCCGAACAGTCGCAGGCGCCGCGCTTGCGAGCGTGGCTGGCTGTCTGAACAACGGTGATAGCTCCGGGACTCCCGGTGACGGGACAACCGATTCAGAGAGCAAGGGGCCACTCAAGCGAGTCGCTGTCGACGGGACGACACTCGTCGTCGAGCTCTCGCCCGAAGCCGACGTCGACCAGGTCAACCTCATCCAACCTAATGGAGAGCTGTTCGGAAAGCGTGACGTGGCCGCAGGGGTCCAACAGATCTCGTTCGAGATCGGAACCGTGTACGAGCCCGGTGACTACCGCGTGATCGCACTGAAAGGTGAGGAGAGTGTGGTGGAGACTTCTCTTCCCATACAACCGAGCCTCAGCATTGTAGAGATGGGTATTGGAAGGAATCAGCCCGAGAAGATGTGGGACGGTTCGGGTGACGAAATTACTGAAGAGGCATTCGTGACCGTTGAGAACCAGGGTAGCGGCCCAGATGCAATTACGAAACTTCTCTTCATCGGAGACGTCCCGTATCCCTCTGACGAGGAAGGAACAAATTATGCCAACAACGAGGATGTTAGCGGAATTTACGATCCTCAGTCTGATTCCGAAGTAAACGAAGTAATCGTTACAGCAGGGGATCGAATCACGATTTACAGTTCTCGATCTCCCTTTGCGTTCGTTCCCGGCTCAGGCACTTCGTGTAAAGATGAACAACAGAGTGGCGAGTTCGAACTCATCCTCGAAACACAAGTTGGGGAAGCTCAGCTAACCAAGAACTACAGCATACAGTATTCCGCCTCAACAGAGGCAGACAACTGTGAAATAACGATTAGTGATACGTAACTATGGTTGATCTAATCGATGTTGTCCTTGAGGGGTTCAAAGAGGTCGTCGACTGGTTGATCGGCCTCTTCATGGAAGGTCTGCAGACCGGATATGACACCCTCACGGAGGAAATGTTCGGAACCCCGACGCCACAGACGGATGGGACGTTTGTATTCGGAACTCCATCCAATGCTCCGTGGGCTGCGATACAAGACGCCCTGGTTGGCGGCGAGATTATGCTAATCTCGTTACTCCTGTTGCTGATGTGTGTTCAAGGACGGCACACAATCCGTATTTTCAACATCGGCAGCGCATACGAAGCGAGGCGGACGAAGAAAACCGCCTGGGTCGGAGCATTCCTCATCATCACGTGGTACTGGGTTAGCATCCTATGTCTCTACATCGTCGACGGGTTCACGATTGCTCTGATGCCGAGTCTTAGTTCGTTAGGAGACGCAATGCTCAATTTCTTAGAAGTCTCTTTGACTAATCCAGCACTCGCATTCGTATTTGCTCTAGTTGGTGGGCTCTCAATGTGGGCACTCGAGGCCCTCTACTATATTCGAGAAATTCTCCTCTACGTCTACGTGTATGGAATGCCGATAGCGTTCGCCTTGGGCTACGGTAATATTCCTGTCCTCTCCGATATTGCGATGGGATTCATCAAGCGGTTTGTTCCACTCGCAGTTCTTCCCCTCCCCGCAGCAGTAGTCTTCAAAGGATACGACCTACTCTACTCTGAAGGCGCGCTTGCTCCGGGTAGCGCGTTCCTGAAATACCTTGTAGCTGCGTCCCTCCCCCTGATCGCGCTATATCTCACTTGGAAGACGTTCAAGTACGCAACTCCACTAACCGCCAAGGTCGTAGGTGGCGCGACGAAAGGGGCTGCCCTTATCGGTGGTGTCGCAGCCGGTGCATATGTCGGCGGTGCTGGCGTCGCGACGACGGCTGCACGGTGGGGGCCAAAAGCCGCTGCTGGTCACGCTGTCGCACAGAAAGCAGCTGCTCGAGGGGGTCACAGCGGCGGGGACAGCGCCCCTCCATCATACCGCCGGACTGAGAACGATCCAAGCGGAGCAACGACAGAGGCATCGAGTACTGATCGTGGAATGGAGTTTGATCGAGGAATCCACTAACAATGTCGATGGATCAAGACGCAGCCGCACGACGAATCATGGACCAGTTCGGCGAAGAGAGTCGCATACCCTACCTCAACATCGAGGAGGGAGACGTCGGCGTACTCATCGCCTTCCCGATCATCGGCCTATTCGTCGCTGGCCTCACCGGGATCGAATCACTCGCACTCCCGTTCGTAGCAGGAGGATTCGGGTTTGGCGTTGCCGTCATCTACGTCTCTCCCGATCACCTGAACGCGTGGACGTGGACGAAAGACGTCTATCGATACGCCAGGCGACCGCGAGTTACGTTCAGTGCCCCAGAGGAGCCCGACAGTACCACGAACGAGACAGAGCGAACCGAGGGCGGTCTCGCGAACTACACGCCGTTCAAACCGGACGAGCGAACGCAGGACCTCACGAACGTCAAGCGAGCATGGCCCGGTGCTGGAGCGATTCAACGAGCGGATGGAACGATGGAAGCGTTCATCGAGATCGACCCGGGGAACATGGACTTCGCCATGTCCGATGACTGGGCCCAGCTCCAGGAGGCGGGCGAAGAGTTCGCCAACAAGGAACTCGATTCAAAGCTCAAACTCCACGCGACAACCCGGTCATTTCCGGTAGAGCAAATCACCGAGACTATTGAGGAACGGCTCAACGACGAGGACGTCAAACAGAACCCGATCTTTCGGGAACTCCTCGAGGAGTACCGCGAGACGCGTCCCAAAGAGATGCGTGACCGGGGCATCCAGCAGGTCCGCTACTACATCGGCGTCGAGGTCACGCCGCTCGAAGTCTACGATAGATACCGAGACGAAGGGACACCCGCCGAGAAACTGACGCAGTTCCCCGTCATTGGGTTCCTGTTCAACCCATTCGTGACTCGTCGTGAGGACCTCACAGATGTCGAGCGCCGCGCCCAGATGTTCGAAAAGCTGGACAGCCGCGTCAACGACGTTCGCGCCGAGTTCATCCAGCAGGCGTCCGGGTGGTCTGCTCGCCGGCTCAGTACGGTCGAACTGTTCGTTCTGAATATGGACTTCTGGAACGGTCGCGAGCACGACTACGACGAAGCAGAGCGTGTTGTTCGCGAACAACCGATCATCGGCCACTCGCGTCGGGAGGATGAGACCAATGCATAACGTCGTCCTCCAGGCGGGTGGCGGGATCTCCACCCAACTCACAGAGTGGCTACGGAACCCAACGTCACCCGAGGGTGCGGCGATTTACCTTCTGTTGGTTGTAGTCCTCGGAGTCGTCGGGAAACTCCTCTGGGACCGGCACACCGCCGACGACGAACCTGAAGTCGATTTCTCGGACGTCCTCGACGAGGAGACGCTCGAAGAGGGTCACGCAGAAGGCCAGCTCCTCGACGACATCTCTGAGTCCCACAAAACGGTGACTGCGCCAGCAGCCATCGAGTGGGAGACACGAGCCGCACGCGTCGGCGATCAGTGGACGACGACGCTGTACATCGCGGACTACGCCGATTACCCGAACGACGGGTATCTGAGCGATCTCTTCGAGTTGACCGACGTCGAGTTCGACCTTACAGCGCACATCACCCCAAAGAACCAGCAGCGAGCGCGGAACGAACTACAGGACATCGCTGACGACCTCCAGGTCGACGCCGATCTTGAACAGAGTGTCCGCAGTGCGTACCTCCAAGAGCGAGCAAACGAGGCCGCTGCGACCTACAAGGCCGTCGAGAGCGGAGCGAACGTCTTCGACCAGGGGATGTTCGTCACGGTTCGCGCCGACGACAAGGAGGACCTCAGGGACGCAGTCCAGAAGGTCAAGAGCGCCCTCCGCGACGACCCAGCAAACCTCACGCCGAAGACCGCGATTTGTCGGCAAGACCTTGCCCTACAGTCCGCCGCACCCATTGGCGACAACGAATTCGGTCGCGAGTCGATCGCCCTTGGGGGTGCCGTCGGAGCCTTACTCTCCTCCCCGCACAACGCAACGATTCTCGAGGAAGGCGGTGTCGAGTTCGGTATCCACAAGGACAACCAGAGTCCCGTCGTCATCGACCCGTTCGCTCGTGACAACGGGTACGCGATGTTCACTGTCGGCGATACTGGGTCTGGGAAGTCGTTCGGCTCGAAACAGAACTTCATCCGCTCTATCGAGCAGAGCAAGGACCGCATCGGCATCATCCTCGAACCACTAAACAACTGGGCAGGCGTTTCTGAAGCACTCGGAGCGAAACGCATCACCGTCGGTGGGACACTCGGGCTGAATCCCCTGGAGATTCGCCAGACACCTGACCACGTCCAGCGAGCGATGGGCGAGGACGCGAGCCCGTTCAACGAGAAGCTCGACGACGCCATGAGCTTCCTAACGAACTTCTTCGCACTGCGCGGTATCTCACTCGGTGACCGCCGGACAACGCTCGAACTCGGCCTCAAACGCGCCTACAAGCGCAACGACATCACCGACGACATCTCAACGCACAGCAACCCCAGTCCGACCATCCGGGACATGATGGACGTCTTCGAGGACATGGTCGGCGATCCAGAGTCGTTCGTGGTTCGGTCCGACGAGGAGGCCGGGAAGATCCGCGAAGACGCGACGTGGCTTCTCGACCAGCTTCGCCCCTTCGAGGAGGAGGGTCGCCACGCCAATCTCGGGAAGTCCTCGGAGTTCGATATCCGTGACGAGAAGGTCATCTACCTCGACCTTGCACAACAGGAGGGCAGCGTCGACAGCAGCACGGCGCTGACGATGCAGTTGCTCATCTCGCTCGTGTACGAGCGGGCGAAAGAGACTGACAAGGAGGTCGTGTTCGTCATCGACGAGGCGCGGTACATCATGCAAGACGCCGCGAGTCTGGCGTTCCTCGAGACGGTGTTCCGCCATCACCGCCATCACGACCTCTCGATTCGGCTCGTTACGCAGACCGTCGACGAGTTCTTCGAGCACGCCGAATCCGAGGCCATCCTCGATCAGTGTGCCGTCAAGCAGTTCCATCGTTTGGACGGGATGGACGAGGAATGGGCCAACGAGTTCGGGCTGAATTACGCCCAGATGCGCTACGTTCAGGACGCAGTCCCCGGTAACGAGGACGCTGGCTTCTCCGAGGCGCTCGTCGGTGTTGACGGTGAGTGGCGGGGGATCAAGGTCAAAGCGATGCCCAAGGAGAAGCAAGTCATCGACTTCGAGCCAACCACGCAGGTACGATCTTCACTCCCCGGCGCTGGCGAGGAGGCAATCGATACGGACGTACAGCAGTTCCGTGAGGAGCTGGAACAGCAGGCCACGAACGGACAGTCGAAAGAAGCCGAACCCGCCTCTGCGAAACCTGATGGCGGGGCGATGGAGGGGGAGGACGATGCGTGAATATCTCCGAGTCACGCCGACATCCGAGGAGCTTGAACCCGAGGGAATCCCTCGAGTCCTCGAAAGCCTGCACAAACTGACGACGGCAGAGTCGACGGGACTCGCGCAGAAGCTGAACCCGCTCCACAGTAAGACACCGCCGAGGTTCGAGTTTCTCGCACTGAGTGAGGGAGCAGACGACCCTGTCGAGTTCTTCTACGGCGTCGACGAGCATCGAGATACACTGGAAAAGCGGCTCCGTTCGATCTATCCCGAGACGTTCGACATCGAGCGTGTCGACGTCGACGTCGCCGCTCGGCTCATCCAGCCAGTCGAATTCACACGAGCAGAGTTCCTCGAACACTACGAGGCGGGGCAACTACAGTACGAGTTTGGTCCTGACGAACAGCACGAGCTTGTCGATGAAGACCGTAGCCAAGACCAGACACCAGCGGCCGAAGCATCCCCCTTTGCAGATGGCGGCGCAGCGGTCGAGTCATCTGCTTGTCACTTCGTTGAGGTTGGTGATACCGCCCTTGAGCTGGCACCACCGAGCGAAATACCGGACGAGCAGCCACTGACGACGCTCGAAAAGCCAACCGAGACGGACGAGGGAACGATACTCGCTCGGCCAACCATCGACGCAATCTCGCCAGTTGGGGTGCGCTGGTCCGGTTCGACCACCCGGAAGAACGACTGGATGACGTCATTGACGCCCTTCGCCTCTGGCGATGGCGACGACGCCTTAGTGGCTGTCGACCAGCCCGGCGCGACGCTCGCGTCACTCGTCGACCACTTGATGGAGGCGGCTTCACCTGTGGCGTTTCAGGTTGTGTTCCAGCGACGGGCGAGCTGGCAGTCCGACGCTGAGGTCCGAAAAGAGGATCTCGTCGACGGGCGGGACACCTTCTTCCAGGAAGTCGTTGGGTCCTTCCTCGAGGTTGAAGACCAGCGGAGCGATCATGACGAGAAGCAGCTCAGCGAGTCAGTCGAAAAACGCATTGAGTATATCGACGCGAAGAATCCCAAGCGGTCGTTCACTGCTAACATCCGAGCAGTCGGCGTTCCGACAGGGGATGAGGCTCGCGACGAACTCGCGGCCCAGATGGACTCACTTCGCCCTGTGTTCGACCCAGTGGACGGGCCCTATTACGAAGTCGAAGGAAAACGACTCCGGGCAGACGGTTTTCGTGAAAAGACGAAGGAGAAGAACGCCCAGACAGCCCTCCGACAGTTGCTAGATCGAGAGATTACGACCGGCCGAGGGAAGACCCGACCGGATTTCGTCCTCAGTGGGACGGAACTCGCGAACTTCGTGCTCGTGCCATCCTCCGAGCAACTCACCGTTGAGGGGACGCGAGGAACTCGAGCTGAGCAGCAGAGCCGGAACCCGCTCCCGTGGCCCAATCCAGATTTGGTTCAGCAGTTCCAAGAGGGCATGGCTATCGGCTACGCGCTCGACGAGAACGGCGAGCCGCGACCGGACCCGATCCGGGTCCCGCCGGATTTGCTGACGACGCACTACGGCCGGTTCGCATCGACTGGCGGCGGAAAATCGAAAGCGATCATCAACGACGCGCTCTCGCTCCGCGAGACGACCGGCGGACCCGTCGTGATCGTCGATCCGAAAGGCGATGGGATGTGTGCGAACTACCTTCGCTGCCACTACGAACGTTTCAACGGATTGGACGACGTCTACCAGTTCCGCGTCCCAGAGACTGTCCCAGCGTTCTCCTTCTTCGACATTCGTCCTGCACTTGAAGCCGGTCGACCCCGTGAAGACGCGATTCAGGACAAGGTCGACCATTTCCATGACATCCTGCGGATGATTATGGGCCGCGAGCAGTACGGCCAGGCGTTTGTCGCGAACGAGATCCTCAGCTACCTCATCAAGGCACTCTTCGACGAGGAGTACGGGAGCGACGTCTTCGGTTTGAACGACCTTTTCGCGGCAGCTCTCCGGATGCAACGAGAGCGAACTGTCCCACCGGTTTCGGCGGACAACAGGAACGTCGAGGAGTCACTCACGCGGCACTTCGCGAAGGACGACCACCGGTTCCAGGTGTCTATGGACGCCGTCGGAAACCGTCTGGACAAACTCAGAGAAGACGCGCACCTGCGACGGATCTTCAGTCACGTTCCCGAGCAAGACGATAACGGCAAATACGTCGACAATCGCTTCGACTTCCGCGAGTTCCTCGACGAAGACGCCACGGTTCTGTTCGACTTGGGCGATCTACGTCCCGAGGCACAACGGGCAATCACACTCCTCCTGTTGAGTAATCTCTGGGACGCCGTCCAGGTACGCCGACGTGATGGAAAGACAGACTACGAGAACCTCACCAATCTCATCATCGAGGAGGCCGCCCCCGTGGCCTCGACAAAACTCGTCTCCGAGCAACTGCTTCCACAGGGACGGTCATTCGGCCTGAGCATGGGACTGGTGATGCAGTTCCCCGGCCAAGTTCGAAATCGAAACGAGCGCGCCTACGACGAGCTCCTCAACAACATCAAGACGAAGCTCATTGGGAACATCTCTATCGAGCGCGACCTCGCCGAGTCGTTGGCTCACGAAGACCTGAGTCCGACTGACCTTCGAAATCGGGTCAATACGCTCCCCAGTGGAGAGTGGATTGCTCAACTCCCGAGCCCCTCGTTTGGGAAGACAGGGCCTGCTCCGTTCTCGGTGAAGCCGCTCCCGATAGCAGCGGGCCATCCAGAAAGCGATGAGGCGCTCTCTGTCGAGCAGGAGGACCACTTCGAGTCCGTAGCTCTTCCACGGCTGTCGGAGCGTACACAGACCCAGTACGGACTTGCTGAGGCCCTAAGCGAATCGGAGACAGCCGACGATGAGGGATGGGGGAGTAGACCGAACGCTGGACAGTCCGCATCTGCAGAATCGACTAGCTCTGGAGGCTCGACGGAGTCGTCGTTCATCGGACAGGCAACCAGTGGTTCAGTAGCCGACGAAGAGAAGGAGAAAGACGCGGACACCATTGATTCCCTGTTTGGGAATATGGGATCCGTAGAGTCAGAAGAGTCGGCCACAGAAGAGGAGACGAACGCCGTCGACGAAAACGGACCTTCGCCAGTACAGGCAGGTGGCGTGACCGTCTCCGATGACGAACTCCGACGGCGCGGACTCACTCACGACGACATCCGGTTCTTGACTCGCGTCCTCGACGTGATGAACAGGGACGCACCGAATCATGGACTCATGGATTCAATGAGTGTGTTCAAGGACGACTTTGATGACCTAGACGTACAGCGGCTCATCGACCAGGACCTGCTGGAAGAAGGACGAGCCTGCAGTCGGAAGTACTACACCGCCCTTCCGGCAGGGCGTGAACTCCTCGGCCAGAAGCTCAAGGTCGGCCCTGGTCAGGGTGATATCGGCGAGAAAACGCCGCACAAGGTCGGTGTGAAGCTGCTCGAACTATGGTTAGAAGCGCGCGACGAGGTCGTACAGGTCGAACCCTACTACGAATACGACGAGGAGACGGTGTTCGACGTCGCCGCCTTCGACGCTGACGGAGAACTCGTGTGGGTCGGTGAAGCGGAATTCCCGAGTAATAACAAACACGCGCCTGTCGACGACTACGACAAGCAGAGTGCGGTGGACGCAAACGTTGTCTGGGCGTTCAACAGACGCGAGACAGCTGTCGAGGTGCTGGATCGACTCGCAGAGGCCGACCGGATAGAAAGCAGTGTGAGTGGGCGTGCAGCCCGTCGATTCTCGGATATTCGGGAAGCCGTCGAATCGTTCGACGCAGAAGGGATGACGACGATTCGGAGCTTCAACAAGCTCGATGAGGAGTTCAATCCATGAGTTGGCGACAAGCTACGTGCGAGGAGATTTACAGGTACTACACGGAGGAGTTCCCCTCGTACATCGACGAATTCCCGTCGTTCATCACCGCGAAGGGACCAAAGCAGTACGCGCTCGCGTTTCGAGAACCCCACCCGGTACGGAAAGACGGAGTCCCAGACAAGGACTTCATCAGACGGGATACCTGGCAGACGAACGCCGCTGGTGATCGGAGCTCAGCAGCATTCCACGACTTCGACGACGTCCTCGAGTTCATCCGCCACCCAGCACGGAATGACCCGCTCGGACGGAGCGACTTCGCGCTCGCAGATCCCGATCTGCTCGAGAAACCAGATCCACGTCCCGATGCAGTGTACTACGCCCTCGATCATTGGGAACGGCCGTGGGTGCTTCTCGTTGATATCGACGCGAAAACGATAGCTCGGGAGCGAGCAGCGCAAGCAGTACCGGACGAGGATGTTTCGGGAGACAGCGAGCAACTACTCGATGCTGTGGGAGTTCTCGAAGCGGACCCGGCAGGCTACCCGTATTCCTTCGAGGATATCGAACAGGCCATCGAGTACGGCTTCGAGGTGCGAGAGATCTTCGAGGACGACTTCAGCGCCGAGGAGACGATGGTGGTGTACAGCGGCCAGGGCGCTCACGTTTATCTCCTCGATACCGACCCTGCCCATCGATATGACGCCAAGAGTCGAGAAGTGCTGAACGACCTTCTGCAAGACACCTACGAGATTCCCATCGATCCAGTGGTTACCGCCGACCGTCGTCGAGTTGCCCGACTCCCCTACTCGTTGCACGCTGACGTCTGCAGTATCGTCACGCCGATAGAGAGCCCGAACTTCGACGTTCGGTCTGCAACACCGGAGGTCATCCAGTCATGAGTCAGTCGACTCCAGTTGAGGACGAGCGTACCGCCTATCGCGTTGCGACTCTCCCGCTTGAATACGGCACGACACGCATTAACCAGCTGTTCACGCGGGGCTACAATCGCTACATCGTCGACGGTGAAGACCAACCAGAAGACCTGTTGAACGACCTCGAGCGGTTCGGGACGGCGGCGTTCAAAGAAGATGTCAGGGCCAATGCTGCAGAGGACCCCTTTGTCGACGAACCCGGAACACTCGCCGTCCTCGCGACGTTGAGCGCGATCTGCGTCAAGGCACACCCGAAGTTCGAGCACGCTCCGCCGCGGAAGGTACAGGTTCTCTACGATATTCGCGAGCTGTACGTCAACAATCTCGCTTCCCTCCTTCAAGAATTCGGTGATGGGAGTCTTCAACAAGATATCGCAGAGGTACTGTACGCGAAAGGTCCCGGAGAGGACGGCCCGCACCCCGGCCGCGTTTGTACAGGGATCAAGGAGATGCCCGAGTTCGGTGAGGGATTGTATCTCGAAATCCCAATGGCTGCAGCATCGAGAGATTGCCTCGTCCACGCCGACACCGAGACAGGAGAGGCCGGAGAACTGCTCACTCACGTTAAGGACAACCGTCTCTACGTGCCGGTCGGTGATTTCGATACGAAATATCGCGAGTACGCCAGACGCGCGTTCAAGAAGCTCCTGCAAGTCCAGGAGGAGAACCTCTCCGAAGACCAGCTCACGTGGCTAACGACGAATGAGTCGGCCATCACAGACCGCATCGACCGATTCATCGAGACGGGACACCACGAACGGATCTGGCGAGACTGGAACCCTGGTGAACGGACTATCCGTGTGCTTCGGGACGCGATTCGAAACGCTCCAGACGAAGTCACCACGCTGGGGAATTTCTACTCAGCGAAGGAGCTGTTTGAAGCAGTGGAGGCGTACGATCCGGAAGCGGGCTGGAAGCGAGACGTGTGTAATCGCATCTCGAGTCCACGGAGTCTCGGGAATCTTCTCGCATCCCAGCGCGACCACCGGAGCCTCACTATCCGACAGCACGAAAATACGAACCGCTATCGGATCCAGGAATCTACGCGTGGCGTCCAGCCCCTCACCGTCGAATCAATCGAGGACCTGTTTGAACTCCCCTGCATGGCGAACATGGCCGAACGCCTCCACGAGAAGAAACCAGTCCGAAAGGACCTGTACAACTTCGCCCGGATGGTGATGTGGCTGCCACAGTATCAGGACAGCGACCTCGAGACCATTGTCACAGATCTCAAGGACGTCTTCTCGCGGTGGCCGTGGTACGATGAACAGGTCACCGACTACCAGATTCGCTACGAGTTCTCGAACACGATTGGAGGCGACACCCCGCTTCCGATGAACTGCGACAACGACGATATGCAGCGGTACTGCATCGGACAGGATGAGTGTCCATACTCGATCTGGGGGAGTCTCCCCTTCCCGGATGAGATGTACGATCGGATAAGTGAAACCGAGGGTAAGGGAAACGAGTTCTAACGCAGACAGTCAATTATCTGGAATCACACCATTATTCAGAAGACGGGAGTGTGACGGATATTAAAATCTCGTCATCCACTTTTCAGGCCTTGTATCGACCAATTTGGACAAGAACGGGTGGGTCACTAGAAGCAACATCACGTAGCCCATCATTTGCCGTCAGTCAGTTATGCCAAGTCTCAATTACAATGTGAATCCGATTCTCTCGAATTCGAGGTCCTCACCACTCCGTCGAGCACAATTTCACCCAACCATCGTATCTTAGAACTCGTCGAGGACATCAATAACGGCTGAGAACTGCCCGACGGCCCTCTTGCTAAATCTAAAGTTGTTTCATCCCATTCTGTACCTCCAGATTTGTCCAAAGGAAGGCTAGGGTACAACGGTGCAAGCGCCGCTGGCTCTCTCGGGCCGAAGGGCCATCAAACGACGATCGTCTATAGCCAATATATCAGAATTCACTCAATGAATAGTGATGCGATTCGCAGTGGAGTTTGTCGCCCCCGAAAGGAGCGAGGGGTTGTCGTAAGCGCCCACTCAACAACCATGTCTTCAGAACACGAGCAACAGCGATCACGACTTCACGGCGAGCAAACTGAGCAACCGAGCGGCGAACCGTGGACAGATCTCGAACTGGCGATTCCCCACAACAGAAGTCCGACTGCCGTCGTCTCACTCGTCGAGTGCGCGCTCGTCGAACTCACCCACGAAGACGTCGGAGCCGAGTTCGTTTCGACGAGCGTTGCGGGAGTGAAGCGGACACAGTACATCGCCACCGACGACGTCGGCCAACGGTTCCAGAAGCGATATTTCGACGAGCGGCTCGGCCGGCAGGAAACGACAGTCAGTCGTAAAACGGTTCGTGACGAGCTGGTCAGCCGACTCACACACCAGTCGTCACTGGGCAGTGAGGTAGGTCAGAATGACGTTGACGGCGCTCAAGATAGATTCTGCGTAAAACCAGCTCGAGAACTTCGATTTCAGGAGTGATGTTTTAACCAACATCAAGACCAGTAGATCCCCCACTGTTGGTTAAGGTGTTGTCAACCGGTGGATCCCCGCCCAACCAACTTCGGGAAATTATTCCCTGAGGTAAGAACTATATCCTTCGGCCTGCAATTCCGAGTATGTCCGAACCAGACGCCACCGATGGGCCGCCCCCCTTCGAGGACGCGTTCAGCAGCGATGACGTCGAACAACGCATCTACGGTACCATCCTGCAGACTCGCGAGCCGACAACGGCGAGCGCGATCGCCGACAGCGCCGACTGTGACCCCAAGACCGCCCGGAAATATCTGGGCTGGTTCGACGACCTCGGCATCGTCACCCGGCACGACGGCCATCCAGCCACCTACGAGCGCAACGACGCGTACTTCGAGTGGCGACGCATCAACCAGCTCGCAGCCGACCACTCCGTCGAGGACCTGCAGGATCGCGTTCGTGAGCTGACGACGCGCATCACCGAGTATGAGGAGACGTACGACGCCGCGTCACCGGCCGCCGTCGACGCCGTCGCCGCTGCGGAGGGCAGCGACGAGCGGACCATCGACGATGTGTACAGTGACCTCGGTGACTGGGCGACCGCCCGCCAGGATCGGGACCGCTACGAACGCGCCCGCCAGCAACGCACGGGTGGCGAGCGCGAACAGGCGTCCGGGTAGCCCGCTCGATGGTGCCACCGACAGGCGATGGCGGAAGCCCTGCCCCCATCGATCGTCCCATCCTCAAGTTCCTCCAGACGCGGCTCCAAGCGACGAGGCAGATCTCCCGAGCGACCGTCACCGACGCCAGCGGCCATCTGGAACTCCACGTTGTCTTTGCCCCGTCGTACTACCCAGCAGCCGTCGACGAGGCACAGTTGACGGTCCGTTGGTACACGAACGACGACTTCAAACTCCACTATCGAGAGCAACACTCGGACCATACCTGGGAGTGCCGGTGGGACCGGCACCCGAATCCGCACAATACACGGGACCATTTCCACCCCCCGCCCACCGCCCCGACGCCCGGCGAGGACGCATCGTGGCCAGACGACCATCGTGACGTCGTTGCGCTCGTCCTCGACGAGATCGAAGACCGGATCACGGCCCTCTGGAGCGAGTAAGGGCTACGGTCTCGCGTGGAGTGTTTATCGGCGCCGAAAGGCGTGCAGCGCGCGACAGCGTGCGCGGCGTGACTCACTATGGCTGATCCCGATCCGAACGACGACACGAGTGCCGACTACGAACAGTTCGAGAAAGAGTTGCTCGCCCAGGACCGCGACGCCGCCAGGGTCGGCACGGCGGACATCGACGACACGATGGCCCGTAGCCTGGTCGACGATCTCGTCGACGCGGACCTCGTCACTCCAGTTCCCGAGGACCGCGTTCTGGTTCACGAGCCGAGCAGCACCGCATTCGACTCACCAACGCAGCTAGCCGTCTACCATCGTGGCTGGACGGCCGCAAGCGACGTCGGCGAGGAGGACGAGTGATGCAGCAAACGCTCGTTGGCTGTGCCTTCTGCGACGCCCCGCCTGGCACCGAGACTGGCGAGGCGCACACCTGGGGCCAGGACGAGCGGGTCACCCACCCGATCTGTGTCGGCTGCGCTACCCAGACGCGGCCGGATCCCGATGAGCGCGATCACCACGCCTGCGACAGCTGTGGCCTCGTCGTCGACACGAACGCGGCGCTGACGCGGTTCCGAGTGGAACTCGGCCACCTAGAAGGCCCGCTCCAACTCTGCGTCCGGTGTAGTCCCGGTGGGCCAGCTACCTACTGGACGCGCGACCTCGAGGAGCACCTTGTCGCGGCGCCGGCGGAGTGACCCAAACACTCTCTACTGTTTCGCTGGAAACGGCAATTAGGAAGACCCGTGTCACGCACCTCGAATCGTACTGATGGCGACATCATCCGCGACTTCCTCTCGGTCGCGGACCTCCTCAAGGAGTCGCAGCTTGCCCAACTGTACGCGTACCTCGTTCACGAATACGAGGCGACCGTCCAGGACATGATAGACGACCTCGAGCTCGGGCAGGGGACGGCCTACAGCAACGTCAACCGGCTTGTCGACGCCGGCGTCGTCGAGGTCACCCACGACGAGCAGCCTCGGCGGTACGCCGCCCGCGAGATCGACCTGACCGTGACGACGGCTGCCGGCGACCGCGAGTACACGATCACGCCGGCGCTGATCGACGCCGTCGGCCGCCGCGAGACGGACGCCGACATCGACACCTACATCGACCGCCACGGCGTCGCCGGCCTCGCGACCGCGCTCACCTACGCGGTTGCGCGGGAGCGTGGCGAGGTGACCCACCGCCTGATGGCCGAGGATCTGGACGTCTCGCCGCTGGCTGCGGAGATGATCCTCCAGGCACTCCGCCCCGTCGTCCACGAACATTACGAGATCGAGGAGTCAGGAGCGGGACTCGACGAGTTGGACATCGACGGCGACGCGGCTGACGACGCGTGAGCCGGCTCCACATCGCCGACACCGGCCTGTTCGTCGCGATGGGACAGCCCTCGAACAGTCGCTACCAAGCTGTTCGGCGGTTCGCTCGCCGGAATAACGTTACTTTCGTCCTGCCCGAACGGGTGTACGAGGAGCTGATCGTCGACGATCCGGATGTCGACAACCCGCCCGTCGACACCGCGATCGACGAGGGCTGGGCGACGGTTGCTGCGCCGCTGGAGTTCTCCGAGCCGGTCGTCTCACGGGTGATGGACGGGGTCCAGCGGTACATCGCGAACGCCGACGACCGCCCTGCCGACGAGGTCGAGCGTGCCGACGCCGCGCTCGCCGCCCTCGCTGCCCAGCATCTCAGTGCGGGGTCGGCGACTAGCGTGTACATCTACACGACCGATATCGCGGCCGGCGAGGGGGCCGAAACCGCGCTCGCGAGTGAAGGATACGGAGACTCAGTGACGTACGTGAACGGGTTCCGGTTCATCGAGGACCTGATCGCCGGTAACAGCTGACTGATTGCTAGTCTGATTCAGTGGGAGAGGACCCTCGAAAGCCCTTGGCCGCTCGACGTCCCGCGACCGCCGCTGCGCGCCTCGTACCTGCGGTGCTTGCGGGGTCGGGGGACGGCCGAGGCGGCCTCGCCCTTTCTGAGTCCGCCAGGACGGTAGATGCCTCACCGAGCGACGTAGCCGGTTGAACAGGTGTGTCCGTCACGGCCCGCCCCGCTCGCCGCTGCCGCCCTCCGCGTCGCTCGCGACCGACCAGTCGTAGAGGGTTCGATGTAATCGCCAAGTTGGCGACAGTTTTTCACAGCCGTGCTGAATACAGCGCGCAAGTCGGTCACTCAACCCTGCCGGTCTTGATGTTCGGTATAGGCCGTCTTCTGGCCATCGAATTATAAGCAGAAGTATGATGCCAATACAGAGACAAGACAGTTCATGAGCTCCAGTCCCTCCCTTCGAGATCGAATCCGTCCGAGAGCGTTGTTGTTAATGATACTGCTTGTTGGGGGAGCGACCTTCGTTGAGTTCGTATATTTGGGGCCACCAAGTCTGTATTCGGTTGTTCTCTGGATAATTGTCGTTCCACTGTTGTTCTCCACGACAGTGTACGGTGTTCGAAGTCATCCTCTCTACCAACCGCTCGTGTATGGCAGTTTCATTGCAATCGGCGTCCTTCAGTATCTTGACAGTGACTGGTTCCTTCTCGCGGGGCTGTTCATACTCGCAGGGCTTGTTGGATTAGTTTCTGAACTTCGTAATCAGTATACTCCCACATCTTCCAGACCACAGTGATAAATTCGTATGCCTACGTCGCTCCACAACAGAACGAGTGAGACGGACGACATCCTTTGCTGAATAGACCCTCTGAGTGTTGCATACCGCTACTGACAGTGACTGGGGAGGTTTCTCCGGTCGTGCTGAATAGAGCGCGCTTAGTCATCAGACTGGAACGGGGTCTTTCCTTCTCGATAATAGACGAACCAGTATGCAACAGGCCAGCAGATGAGCAGCGGTACGACACTCAGCGGAAACGTCGAAATCACATCGGGTGGCAACAACAGTGCGCCACCACCTGCGAGAGCGATAAATACGACGACGGCGACCAATCCGAGTCTGACCCAATCGTGCACGTATGGAACTACCCTGTTCGATACATATGCCTTGTTCAGGAAGCTGCTTCCGGAGACTGAACCCCCTTGCTGTTGAGTGAGCGATGCACCCTCTATATTCAGCACGAGATTCTTGTCATAATTTGAGGATTATCAACAGAACCCCTTACTCCAATCTCGCCGATAGAGAGTTGTTTTTCGCCAGTCAGGGGTACAGGCGTCTCAACAGGCCTGTGACGTAACTTCAGTGACGCAAAATGAACCAGCGTATCCAACGACGTGAGGTGAACCCGATCAATGTCGGTTGACCTCAACGAGATCGAACAGGCAGAGGTCGACCTCGAAGAGTGGTTAGTCGAACAGGCAGCATCCGGTGTTCCCGAACTCGTCCTCGTCAATCTCCTCCGTGACTACGCGGACGACGTCGAGGACCTTGGCTACGTTCCACGGACGTGGGGCAACAGCAAGCAGTGATGTGAATCCCGTTCGACTCGCCGTTGTTTTTTCGTGCCCGCGATGGGCGGAGGCGCGCGGAAGTGCAGAGCGTGCCTCGACAACCATGCCAGACGAACGAATCCGAACGGTCGTTGCGTCGCTCGTCGAGCCGACGACCCATAAAGAGCAGAAGCTTCAGAACCTGCAGTCGACCTATCGGGAAGCCCTCTGTGAGGCGTTCGACGCCAACGCAACGACGATGACGGCGGTCAACGATATTGTAACGCCCTACGACCTCCCGTACCAAGCGAAGGACGCGTTGAAGCGCCATGTTCCAGGCCTCCTCAAGAGCGGGTCAGCAGAACTCAGCGAGACCCAACCGATTCGGTTTACCAACCGAGCGGCGGTGTTCGATCATTCCACTGACCGGACGCACGCATTCTGCTGGGAAGTTCCCCAACCTGGTCGCGGCACCAACTTCTGGATTCCGCTCGCAATCAATCCAGACCAACGCAAGTGGTGGCTCCAGTTGCTTGACGGCGAGGCTACTGCCGGGCAGTTACAGCTGATCACCCGGCCGCGACAGGCCCACTGGGAACTGCACGTTCCACTCAAACTCCCAACAGCGGAACCTGAGGTCGATTGCGAGACCTGCACGCCGGTCGGCTTCGACGTCGGCGAAGCGATTCTCTTGACCGGCTGTGCGCTCCTGGACGGGCGACCAGTCGATCCGTTGCTCGTGGGTGGTGGCAGAGCCCGACACCTCAATCAGACGTTGCAGACAACACTCCAACGGCTCCAGGAACGCGAGGCCGCAGAGTGGCGAATTGACGAGCAGGCGGCGTACTTCCGGAACGCGCTTCGGGACGAGATCGAGACGGCGACGCGAAACGCTGTGGAGTATGCCGCCGGGTTCGATCAGCCGGTAATCGTCCTAGAACAGCTGACGTCAATCCAAGACGACCTCGACTTCGGCCCACATATGAATCGGCGACTCCATGCGTGGGCTTTCGACCAGCTGCAAACGCGACTCGCGGACAAGGCTGCCGACGCCGGGATTCCTGTTCGGTACGTCGATCCGGCGTACACGTCCCAGATCTGCCATGCGTGCGGGGAGATTGGAACCCGTCCCAAGCAAGCGGAGTTCCGCTGTCCCAACGACGACTGCTGGGTGTCGGTCTATCAGGCCGATATCAACGCGGCGGCCAACATCGCTGGTCGCCTCAATCCGTGGGGTGGGAGCTGCCCCTGGGAACCGGGCAGCGATGACACGCTACGGAATGGGCGCACCCGTGACAGTGCCACAGGACCTCGTAAGCAGAGCTCGTCACAGCGATGACGCATCAAGGGTTCAGTCCTGAAACCTCGATACTCCCCTCCTGTGTGGGGGGCCATGAGGCGAGGATGTCACTCCGGGTGGGCTGCCTACGGCCGTAGGTAGGCAGTCAACACATATCGAATCAATGACCTGTGATGAGAGAGCCTGTCTTGAAAACTGAGAGGCGATGACTCGTCGCGGGGTGGGTGCACTCGTGATAGTGCCACGATCCACCAGGAGCCGAGCGAGAAACCCTCGTGGTTGACGTTTCTGGCGCATCTGGATCGAAACCCGTTCACATTCTCCTGTGGAGAATATCGTTCCGTCTCGGAACGTGGGATATCACTCCGGGTATGCGGGCACTCCTCGATTAGATGGAGTTCGGACAGCACGCCCCGCTCGCCGTTCGCTACCGACCGACCATTTATACAGTGGTCGTTGCAACTGCCGATCAGATGACAGTTTTCACACTGAATACAGCGCACACGTGTAGCACAAGACGAATCCAAAATCAGTCGAAATGAGCATCCAACGGAGACATTGGGCTGTCCCGTTTTCCACCGATTAGAATAAGTAGAACAGCGAGACCAACGAGAGAGTAAATCATCACCCGGTTCTGGATACCCTGACCAGAGAGAGTTTGGACGGCGAATCCAGCAGTCATAACTGCAAACCCAGTCGCCGTCCATCGGGATTTGTAGACAACCGCGACAAGAGTCCCCCATGCGAGAAAGACGGTCATAGCTGTTCCAACCGCTGTTGAAGCGGGAAGACCGGCTACTGTTTCTGGGGAGAATATTTGAAGCAGGACGAGAAACCCGATGGTAGGGTATCCAACGAGTGCAAGCGGACGATACAACTCTGCGGACATTATAGGATAATGACTCCCAACTGTTGTGAAAGTTGCGCGGCATCAAGTCCTCTGCTGAACTCACCCTCTGAGTGTTGCACGTCGCTACTGGCTGTGTTCGGCGAGGCCTCTGTAGTCGTACTGAATACAGCGCGCGAGTCTGTCAGTGTCACCGGTCCACTGTTCCGTCGAATCTCGGATGTTATCCTTTCGATGAAGATATAATTTTTTTCACCAAGATAGCTGCACGCTGGAGAACTATTCCTCGATGTCGTATGAATAATTGAGGTTAGCACGTAGCCAGTGAAGTGCAGAAACTACTTTTTTCTCTTGCTCACCGCGAGGCAGTCCAATTTGATCCGGTGGAGTAGTTGCTTCGGAATCGAGAACCCGCCAGATTGTTCGACGAACTAGTGATTCTTCAGACGTCGATCTCCAATCGAGGTGAAGGGAATTTTCCGAGAATTGAACGACAACGTGTTGCAATCGCTCCAAGTCATACCCAACGTAAGCATCCTTTCCAGTGTGCCGGTAGAGAGCGTTCCAATCTAGCTTGTAGTCTTTTGCTTCAGCTGTCCACGAGACGAGTCCATCGAATGGCACAACAGCCGAGCCTCTCACTTGTTCCAGCGCCTCGTTCAGTTTCTGTATCACCCCATCGTGCTCTGTGGCGTTTATTTCTCGGATGTGAGTCTCATGTGGAACTGAACGGTACACCCACGACCGCCCGTTCAGAATCGCAAATTCGGTTAGGTAGAAGGTGCGGTCAACCCATTCATCGGTCTCACAAGCAGAAATTGCCAGTAAGGATTCGACGAGCGCACGGTTTTCTGGAATCGACACCAGATACTCCTGATCAGACCCAATGATGGTTCGCTCCAGCTCTGGAACCCGTGTGAATTTGTTTTGAACAGTCTTGAATTGACTGTGCTTTGGGTCAAGACAAAGGTGGACGGTAGTGCCATATTCCAACAAAATCGCTATGGCTTGATTCTCAACGGTTACCCCTCCGGCTTCGTCCCAGTCTTTAACTCCGGAAAGATTCCGAGTAACGAGCCTGTGTGTCGGGTCAACAGCATTGACTGGGTCAGAGAACATTGCTACTCAATCACCAATCCTGTTAACCGAGGTTCGTTGCTGTGGAGGAGGGGCATAGGAGAACCGAGTCTACCGCGCCGGTGAAAATATATTCTATGGTGGTTCGAACAAATTTCCTAGTACTCGGATGAGTTGACCATGGCCGATACAACCGCTGAGAGTTGCACGTCGCTATCGACAGCGTTCGGTGAGGTTTCTGTGGTTGTGCTGAACAGTGGATCGAAATACGGCGACAGAACTAATTTGACTCGGTGGTAACCTTTTGTATGGATTGGTTCAACCTCCTCCCGTTAGTGTTTCTTGCTGCCGCTTACGTCAGTGCATTCTACCAAGCGTGGAGAGGTAATTGGGGATTCAACCAGAAGGCAGGAGCGGCAATTTTTCTTCTTGGAGTGACCGCCGCGTTGCTCTTAGACGACTTCCTCGCACCAGAATCGATGTTCATTCCGTGGATAGAGCCGGTCAGTGCTGTGGTTATCATCATTGGGTTCTACTTTCATTGGTTCCGTCAAGCAGCAGATGACACATCCGAAGCCATCGATCAAGTTTGATAGATTGGCTCTGTTGAAATCCTATTATTCAAATATATTCTTTCACGGAAAGATCGGTCGCTAACGACTGTGTCCCGAGCAGGGGATATGACTCCACCGTTGTACCCAACATTCTTTTCAGTTTGCCTCAAGCATAGAGTATGCGAACAAAAGACTTTGCTCAAGATACCGACGTCGTGTTTGACGCTTGTAGGGAAGTGGTCGGATACGTTGGATGGAAGACAGCCGATGTTGACGATGAGGAATTGACTCTGAAGGCTCTCACACCGCTTTCTTGGAAGTCTTTTGGCGATAAAATTGAGATCCAAGTGTCCACCAAGGGTGGTAGCACCGTCGTGACCGTGTCATCGAAACCAAGATTCTCGCTCATGAATTGGGGGAAAGACCTCGCAAATGAGGGCGTTTTCTTAGAGAAATTGTCACAAGAAATTCACAGGTACAATTCCCGCTAACGAGCATTGACAGTTCATGCTGTACTGAGTGATTGAGGGGGAGTAAATATCACTTGCTGAGGATTTCAACAGAGCCGATAGATTCACCCTCTGTCTATGCCACGCGACTTCTGACATTGTTCGGTGAGGTTTCTGTGGTTGTGCTGAGTTCAGAGCACGAGTCGGGTACTAGCCACCTGCTATCTGGAAAACCCGTCCGACTGATTCCAAATCCTGTGCCCTAAAATCTCAGTCAAGGCATATTCGCATTAGGTCGCAATCGCGAGGTAACGGTGTTCATCGTCCACCCACCAATCCGACCAAACACGAGACCAAAGGCCGGTGCAACGATTAGTGCCAGTCCACTGGCCAAGACCACGAAAGCGACACTCAACATCGATAGTTGTGTGGTACTGGCGACTTCCACAAGCAGCGTGAGCCCGGCGACGACACCAGCAAGAACACCTGCGCGAAGTCCCGCAGCCCCCGGGTTCGCTGAGCGGGTCTCAGCGACAATACCCGCAATGAACGCGCCGAATATCATGATACCTCTACCGATAGCCGCCTCCGAATCTGGTAGCCAGTTCACAACGACAGTGATGGGTAGCGAAGCGAGTGTGCCGACTATCGCGAATCGCCATACTGCAGGAAGAGACGACGAGGACATTCGTGTCAAGAAACCTATTGGAACGATGATATAGCTTTTGTAGGACCGAGAACAAACATGAGGGCCCCTATCGCAGAATGCATCCTCTGTATGTTGCACGCATCTTCTGACAGCGTTCAGTGAGGGCTCTGCGGTCATGCTGAACAGAGGGCGCGAGTTGGTCACCGCCGATAAAACGTGGTCGCGTGGTCATCCGAGCCCGATCTCCTTGTGACGCTTGTATAGATATACTACACCTGCCGGGATCGTGATCAGTTGTACAGCCGAAAACACAAACGAACCCAAGTGCAGTATGGCAACGGCACCCCACAGCACTCGGTTTGGTATCCAATTGCTGTTGTTCTGACGAAGTGCTCTGACATCGAGATAGAGGCACAACGAGTACAGTGGAGCTAGGAGGCTCCCGATTAGAACTGTCGCTGCTACTGTGAGTATGGAAAATAAGAACACCAAGCCAGTCTCTGGACCGGAGGGCACGAGGGTTGGTGGAGAACCGGCCTGTGGTTCGCTCACTAAGTGAAGAATACCATGCGAAACCCACACTACTCCTAAAACTCCGATAAAGAACGCGACGCCATACCACCATCGTGAACTGGAGGACTTACTCGCTGGCTTCCTTGACATAGCCTCTGTGAAAGCGTGACCGTGTTAGGCTATATAAATAATGGACTGAAAAAACTGCTCAGCAACGGTGCCTACACTCTCTGTATGCTGCACACACTTCCTGTATAGGTCTGAGGGTTTCAAATGAGCCCTCTGTTCTTGATTCGTTACGGCACGCACCGCTCGCCGCATTCCGCCCTCCGCATCGCTCGCGACCGACCATTCCGGGCTGTCGCGGTCTCGTTCCTTCGTCACTCGACCGCGTTCCGGGCTAAAATGAATCTGGTCTCGACGCCAGCATTAAGCGCGTTTTCGGTTGCGCCCCTCGCGGGCTTTCGCGTTCCAGCGCTTTGGGCCGTTCCGCGCGGCGAGTCACACCACGACTCGCCGTGCTCACGACCGTCGCCCTGGACACGGACCCGCAGTCCGGGCCGGACACGAGAAACGGCTTAAAGCTGGCCGCTCGCTCCGGGCGGGTCGGCGCGCGGTGCTGGTTGGGGCCACCTCATGCAGGCGCGCTCTCGCTCGCGCCCGGTAGGGCGCTCGCGAAGGCGCGAGCGAGAGCGCGCAGATGGTTCTGTCGGTCGGTGTCGTCGGAAAACCGCGATGTAGGAGCATCGCGGTGTCGGCGCGTGAGCGCCTTCAGTGGTACCTTGGTGTGATACCGATGTCTAGTAACAACTCGAGTCGCAAGGTCGTTACGGTGGATGAACAGGCATTCGAACGAACCGAGGACGCCGACGTCGATGAGAACGGCTTCGAAGTCGTCGACGACAAGCCGGAGTTCCGGGCGACGGTGCAGCAGGAAACGCAGGCAAAGGTGGATTCCAACCACCCAGACGGCATCGTCCAGGACTTCTCGCACCTGCCCCTCGCGCAGGAAGAGAAGATTCGCGCCCGGGAAGCCGAACTGGCCCACATCAGCGCCCAGGCGGAACTGGGCACCCAGGAGGGCCGGGCGAAGCGGACTCGCGAGGTCGTCACCGAACGGCGGCAGCGCAAGCGGGAGGAACGCACCCCCGAGCGGACGGATCCGCGCGAACGCCTCTCCCGGATGGAGCTGGCGAAAGTGAATCAGGAAGCAGACCGGATGGCACAGCGGCTTTCCACCGGTCACAGTCGGGCGGCCGTCTCGCGGGCGCTCGCAAAGCGGGTCGCCAAGGGGCAGGACATCACCAAAGCAGTGTTCGACACGATGGACGCACTCAAGGCCGCCCCCGGCGCCATCTGCCCAATCGAGGACGTCCCGGACGTGCAGACCAACGAGGTGAGCATTGAAGGTGAGGTGATCACCCTCTGGGAACCCAGTAGCCCGAAGATAGAACAAGTCGGTCTCATCGCCGATGATACTGACCGAATCAAGTTCACCAGCTGGGTGAAATCCGAGCCTCGGATCGTCCGCGAAGGTGAGAAGGTCCGGATGCGCGCGCTCAAGAAGAACTGGCATCAGGGGCGCTGTTCCCTGGCCGTGACCTACGACAGTATGATCGTCTTCCCAGAGCGCGACCGCCGCTGGTGGGAAGAATAGGAGGACCAAGTGCCCTCTTTTTTTAGTGAGTGCCGGACCAACCCAAGCCCCGCCGCCCCGCCCACCGCTCCGTGCTCACTCCCTTCGGTCGTTGCGCGCGCAGCCACGACCTCAATAAAAATCAAGCCCGTCGCTCCAATCGTATGTCCATCCCTTTCTCTTCAAGACTGTATAACCGCTGGCTGAATTTCTCATACTCTTGGTCGGTCATCTGAACGATGTGCTCACCAACATCAGAGCCGTGCATCACACGACCTGCACGCTGAAGCTCCTGTCGGCGAGATCCACCGTGGAATTGGTACTCAATAACCCGATCAAGATTCTCAAGAGATACGCCTTCATCAGCAACGCGTGAGCCTATCACTACACGGTTTTCTTCAAAGATCTCCATACGCTCTTCTTTGGGTGTATCTCCATATACGAACGGGACATCCAGTTTGTCGGAGAGAGCCTTTCCAGCTTCAATCCCGTCGCAGAAAATTAGTGTCTCCCCGACCCCCTCGTCTACCAATTGTACGATGTCTTCTCGCTTGTCTTCTTCCGTTTGATAGAGGAAGACATCAACTTCCGGAAATTCAAGATCACCGTATTCCAGCATTTCACGCCAATCAATACCTACAGGAATGCCAGTCAGAGCAAAGATGTAGTCTGTTCGTGCATCTTCCCGGTACGGGGTGGCACTACAGCCAATTCGATAGTCGGTATCCAGAGTGGAAAGGGACGAGTAGGTATCCGCTGGAAGCGTATGGCACTCGTCAAAGATCGTTAGTTTTGGAGAATCCTCCCCCTGATAGTCCTGGAGATTTCCTTCCCGGGTTAGGTATTGATACGTCCGAACTTCCCACTTCCACGATTTATCACAGTGTTCGCGGATTCGTCTTTCCCACTGAGCTTCGAGAGTAGAGCTCGGGACAACAACGAGTTTATTCCCATCAATTCGTTCCCCAGCGTAGAGACCAAAGAAGGTCTTCCCAAGCCCTGGTGGCCAGTAGACACCCACCTGCCCTGTCTCGCGGAACTTCTCCCAAGCACGTCTCTGATATGAACGTAATTCTATGTTCTCTGGCTCCTCAAGGAGCTCACTCTCATCGATGGGCTGAGCAGCGAAAGGAAGATTTCCATTCTTGATGAGTTTCGCAATGATATCGAACTCTTTGCCGCGTTGAATTTTGATTTTATTATCGTCTACTCTCTCGTGTAATCCACCGTCTTCACCCCCGAGGTCTCTCCAAGCTCGGTCACGCTCTTCCTGATCGCTAAGTTCGAGGGTCCCATCCTCAACGAGAGCATGATCGTACCGACGCCCCAAATCGATTTTATCTCGGATTAGATCGGGTATATCCTCGATCCAGTTGACGTACTTGTTGATGATAAACGTCTGCCAGGCATCGTCCTGTTCGCGAAGATGACCAACAGAGAATGGAACAAACCGAGGAACGATAACGTAGTACTCGTTTTCATCTTTAGGGAGTAACTTGTAGGGTTGTCGAGCGAACGCTGCCAGATGTTCAGTATTCAGTTCAGTTAGATCAAGATACTCTCGGAGCTGATCTACGATTTCTGTCGCAGCTTCGTAATCAGATTGGAACCATACTGCTTGTCGACCCCCGAGGTCAATTCGCTCCAAATCCCCCTCATCTACTAAAATACTCAGCTTATTTCGAGCGGTCTGACCAGTACAGTTGTACTCTCGAGCAACCATTTTACTCGTCACGAAGGGGATTTCTAGTTCATCAAAGAGGTCTACTACATCCTCAGGGGTTACTTGTTCTTCTACAGGTGGGGAATCAGAATCTTGCGAGCTCATTGAAATCCGCCTATTCTCGCGTTTTTGGCTATAGCAAAATAAGGGTTTGGGTATAGCAAATTGCGAGAGAGACGCGCCAGAGAATCTACCTATCGGATCCACTATTCGCGTCCCGAATGGAAGGCCTGCTGACTACGCTATAGCAAGGTCATATAGCGTATTATGCTGCTGCAGATAGGACGGGGGTCAGGCATTATACAAATAGGGCAGGCAGATAGAGTTGGAGCATACGCATAAGACGAAGGGCATAATTATTAGTATCAGGGCATAATAAAGTGGCATATGCAGGACAACCTCATCGAGAAGGCAAGGAAGTACATCGACCTGCAAGAGACTAAGCAAGAAAAACAGAACAAGCTTCGAGATCTCCAGAGTGAGATGTTCGGAGAGGGTTCAGAGGAGACAGAAAAGAAAGCTCGTGAGTTCTTCTCCGACGTCGGAGGAGGCGAGCAACAGTCTACCAAAACCCAGGAGATCGACGAGCTTCGGCAAGACCTCTCTGAGCTTGAGGAGACCTTAGAAACCACACGAGAGGAACTCCAAGAGCTTCTAGTTGATGTCCAATTCCCGTTGAATGAAACAATCGACGTAGAGGATGAGGAAGTCGTTTTCCCCTACTCTGACGAGATCCCACAGGAGGTTATTGATGCGATTGAGTCCGTGTTAGAGGAAGATCTCAGCAAGGAGGGGGTCATAATTGAGACAGACGCAATCCGCGTCGAAACAGCCGATGTTGATGGGGCAATGGATCAGGCCATGAGCCGTATTCAGGAACTTCGGTCTAAAGCCAATATGATGGTCGATGTGGAACAGTATGTCGACGATATCAACAGTCGCGATGAAAAAATAGTGAAGACACTATACGTCCTCTACAAATCGGATAACCCACTCAGTAAAAAAGAGATTGAGGAACGAATTGGAGTCGACTCCGGGGATCTCCGGGGAACTCTTTACTACGTCTTAGACAACGATCCGTATCTGAAGAAGTCCGACTCTGAGTTCTCACTAAGTGACATGGGTCGACGGGTCATAGAGGCCTATATCGAGCAGCATGGGTCTCCGGAGGATCTGCCTGAGGGGGTGGAAGCATGAGCGAAAACGCGTCCGAGAGATCTATCGAGGCTCTTGCTGAGGAATATCTCTCTGCACAGGAGCAGGAAACAAATCCGGAGGATCTCGAGGAAGCAAAGGCGCATCTAACAGAGCTTCAAGAACGGTACGAACGATTCGAGAACGATTATGCAGAGTCAGACCCAGCAACGCAGCAGTTATCCGACCGAATCAGTGAGACTGAGGAACGAATTGCTGAACTTGAGGAAGCACAGCGCATCCCAGAGGAACTCAAGGAGCAAATTCTAGAGGAAGCCACGGGATTCATGCTTACAGAGGAATGGTTGGATCCGGATGTCATCGAGGCGTTGAATCTGGCCCTCATCGGTGAGCATGACTCCGCATTAGTTATAGAGGAGATCGAAATTTCCGGTCCAGATGACGTCGATGATCTCGACGATATCACTCGATTCGATATTATCGATGTGGTTCGCAAGCTCGCTCTGGACAAACTTGAGAGAACGAACGAGATCGAAGAAGTCTGGGGATCGATAGCGGATACCACCAAGGAAGAACCATTCGAGATCGTCGCTCAGCTCGGTCGAGCAACTCCCGACGAGGTCGTCGAGCGTGTGGACGACGATGAGGTTGACCGTGAAACCATCAGTAATCGTTTGAGAAACGCCACCAGGCTTCAAATTAATCCGTATTTCCGTGAAGACGGGGTCTACCAGCTATCTACAGCAGGAAGACACCTCGCGCAGAGATACGCCGAGATTCCTGAAGATGTCGAGGAAAGCGCTCAACAGGAGGGCGAGAGTCAGGCAACTCTCGGACAAAATACCGCTGAGCAGGGAGGTGATGATGATGACTGATGATCTCCCTGAGGGAATCGTGGAACTAGCTAAGGCTTATCTCGAAAGCCACGACAGCGATGATACCATTGACGACGAGTCAGAGATAGAAGAAAATCTCGAGTACTGGCGAGAGCAGGTCGAAGAGTTCGAGGAAGGAACGCCGATGTACGAGATGGCAGTCGAGGAACGAGACAGCTACCAAGAAAAGTACGATGAAATCTCTGAACAAGATGAGCGGCGTTCGGAGCTCCGTGACGAGCTTTTGACGCGTGCAAGCTCAGAATTCGCTCCTCAAGGAGACTGGATGAATGAGACGGTGATTTCCGCTCTTACGCACGCAATCGTCGGGCAGCAACGGGATCGAATCCTGATTGGCGATTATTCGTTACCCAATGATGCGGATGAGCTTTCAAAACGTGAGATGGTGACGGTGGCCAAAAATGTCCATGCTGTCGCTGAGGAAATCGTCGTATCGAATGGCTCTCTCGACGAGGTTTGGGAGATGATGAGTACCGATAAGCGCTCTCCCATTACAAAAGTCCTTGCTGAGGAGAAGGAATTAGTCAGTAGTGGGGATATCAGCGCCCAGCTGGGCGACGGCGGAACTGATAATCCTGGTGCCAACCTCCGTTACGTTCTCAACTCTGCAGAATATTATCCTTACTACCGGGAAGACGGGGATTGGAGACTCTCTCTCCTTGGCGAAGTCGCGTGGCAAACGCGTGGGTTGGATGATGTAGAGGATGATGAGAGTAGCCATGATAGTGAAGAGACGGATCAACAATCCAGCTTAGATGAGCTCGATAACGGGGGTGGCTCCGATGAGTGAGGATCGCCAGGAGCCGGAATCACTCGCTAAGGAGTATTTGGAGGCCATAGATCAAGAAATCGATGAAGAGCGACGTAACGAATTAGAAGATACCAAAGAGGAATTACAAGACCGTCGTGAAAAGTACGTCTCACAGCATGGCGAAGATAGCAGAATCGTCCAGCGTGTAGACCAGAAGATCGAGGATATTGAGGCCGAACTAGATGATCTGAATGAGTCGGCCCAGCAAGTAGACGAGCTTCGAACTCAGCTACTCAAGGCAGCCAAAGACAGGCTTGAATTTAATCGAGAATGGCTTTCTACGACCGTTTTAGAAGGTCTAACACACGCAATGTATGCAGAGAAGGATGATCACCTGATTCTGGACCAGACCCGAATCGAAGGTCCGGGGGATCTGGACGAAATTGAGGATCTCGCACAGTTGGACATGGAGCACACATTCCTACTGCTCGTAGAAGACCGCCTGGGGGAGACAGATACCGTTAGCGAGCGTTGGGATCGACTTACAGACTCGAAGTATCATAAACCGTTCTTAGTTGTCTCCCGTGAGGGGACTGCATCTCCTGATGACGTACTCCCCAACCTCAGCGAAGATGCAGATCGCAAAGATGCCAAAAATTGGTTAGAACGACCTCTCTATAATTGGGACGACCTCGTTCCATACTACCGGGCAGGCAACGGTGAATTCGGACTTTCAACCTCTGGTAAATATTTCGCCCATCACTATGCAGGGTCTGCTGAAAGCCTCGCTGAAAAGGGAGACGGAGGGGATGACAGTGACGATGGGCAAGCAAGTTTGAACGATTTGGGAGGTAACGGGGGTGACTCCGATGAGTGATGAAGAACAGACTCACCCGAAAGAAGATGATGCAATACCTGAGGATATTGTAGAGCTCGCTGAGGAGTATCTGGACCTAATTGTTGGCGAGGAAACTGACACCGAATCAGATGAACGGGATCTGGAGGAGCTAAAAGAAGAGGTCGAGCAGTGGAACAGAGAACTAGAATCCCTCGATGAAGATGATGAACTCTATGCTATTGGTGTCGAGGAGCGGGACAACCTCAAACGACGTATCGAAGAACGCAATCAAACCGAAAAGCGGCGTGAGCAAATACGTCAGGAATTGGTAGAACGAACCGCTTCAGAATTTGTTGCACGCGACCAGTGGCTCGACACATCCGTAATCAAGGCAATCACACACGAACTCTTGGGCGAAGCACGAGAAGAGATCTTAGTAGACGAATACCGTCTACCAGGTGCAGAATTAGATAATAAATCACTCTTCGCCGTATCAAGGAATATCCGGGCGGTCGCCAGCCACACGAGTAGCTCTGATGAACGTATCTCGAATCTCTGGGATAGCATCGATGGAACCCGGCAATATCCGATCGTGAAGGTGTTGTTCGACTCAGCTGAGTTGCTGGGCCCGAGCGGGATTGCCGATGAAATCCAGGATGAGGATCGGGACCGAAGGCATATCGGTGACGCTCTTGGAAAGATGAGGGATCGACAGTATCACCCCTATTTCAGAGGGGATGATGGCTATGCGCTGTCACTCGTCGGTGAATACGTTTGGAAAGAGTTCGGTCCTGACGTCAAGGAGGATTCGGAGGAAAGTTCCACCGAGGAAAGAGAGGATAATGGAGAAGATGATTCACCCGATTCTGAATTGACCAATTTCCAAGACGATTGATTTCGAGGAATCTCTCTGAATTGTTGGTTTCTTACCCCCCTGAATAGGTGAGGGGCTCGTCGCCAAAGCGAGTCCTGAAATTGGTGAGAACAATGGCAACCAGAGACATCTACGAAACTGGCTTCGACGAAGACGTCCAAACGGAGTCGAACGCAAACCAGTGTCCCGAGTGCGACGGACACGTCACTACGAACGCGGTCGAAACGATCTGCGAGGACTGTGGCCTCGTTATCGAGGAACAACGTATCGATCACGGGGCAGAGTGGCGAGCGTACGATGCGGACGAGCGCGAGCGAACAGGCGCACCACTGACTGCAGCCCGTCACGATCGGGGTCTCTCAACGGAGATGGGCCGCGGAACCGATGCACACGGGAACGAACTCTCTGGTCAGAAACGCCGGCGGCTGGCCCGGATGCGGCGCGAACAGACCCGTGGCCGGTGGCGGTCCAAAGCGGAACGGAATCTCGCACACGGGTTGGGCGAGGTACGCCGGCTGGCGAGTACGCTCGAACTCTCCGAGTCGATTCGTGACCAAGCCTGTCAGCTCTTCCGGAGCGCTCAGAGCGAGGATCTGCTTCGTGGCAGATCCATCGAAGCCATCGGTGCAGCGAGCATCTACGGTACCTGCCGATGTAACCAACACCCGCTCCTCCTCGAGGATGTCGTCGACGCCGCCAGAGTCGAGTCCACTCGTGTCACCAACGCCTACCGAACACTGAATCGCGAATTAGAGCTCCCAGCACCACCAATGCGCCCGACGTCGTTCGTTCCGCGGCTGATCTCGGAGCTGGAGTTAGACCACGACATTCGCCGACGCGCGAACGAACTCGCAGAATGCGCCGAGGGGACAGCCCTCACGAACGGCTGTCAGCCATCGGGCGTCGCGGCCGCCTGCGTCTATCTGGCCGCCCAGGAGCAGGGCGCGTTGATTACCCAATCTACCGTCGCGTCGGCAGCAGAGGTGTCAGTCGTGACGCTCCGAAGCCGGCGAGACGAACTCCAAGCGATCTGAGACGCCTTCGGTAGAGGAATACCTACATACAGGCAGGGAGTCTACCAAGAAGTATGGACCTCGAAGAGACTGTCGAGTATCTGTCGACAGAACTCGATATCGAGCGGAGTGAGCACGTTCGCGAGGTCGGTCGAGCGGTCGCTGAGCTCCGAGACTGACTCGGTCTCAGGCGACCAGATTTATCCCGTCGTCACCGAATCCGTTCCCGCGTTTTCTCACCCTTGAGTTTAAATACCAAACCGGGGGAAACGCGGAGCGAATCGATGACTGACCACAACTCAGACCGAGAGGCGTTCCAACCTGTCGGGGAGGGCGCTCTGGTGCCGGACCCAGCGCTGGATCAGCCAGCAGACGGCCAGCCAAGCCGCCAGCGTGAAGCCTCGCATTCGGGTGGGTATCCGGATGGAACAACCGACACAGACCGAGCCTGTGTCTCCTGTGGCGCATCGATCCCGGCGTCGCAACGAAAATGCCGGTTCTGTCTCGAACACGAACTCGACGCCGCCTCAGCGTCGGATGCTGCGAGTTCCGAGCAATCACTCCGTGGTGTGATCCACTTCCTCGTCGAATCCGGGACGTTCTATGGTGCTGTCGCGAAAGGGGCAGCTGCAGCGACACTTCTCACGTCAGGTCACGACGAGCCCATTGACAACTGTACGCTCATCTACGATCTCGACGAGGTGCCCGCACCCCAGCTAACCGAGCGCTGGCCTACGCTCCCCGCTGCTGCCGAGGTGACCGCAGCGGCTGGCGACACGTTGCTAACAGCGGCCCGTGAGCGGACAGCGTGGGACGAGACGAGCGATCGTTCTCAGACGGAGATTCCACGCGTCTATGATGAGCGTGGCCAGGGAATCCGTGCTGAGTCGTCACTCGAGCACACGCTCGACGACAGCGATCAGCTGTGGATCGTCCCAGCAATCGCTGTTGAAACAGTACCCCACGAAACGGAGTCCACCAGTGCCGGAGCCGGAATTCCGACCGTGACAGCCCTCGAGTGCCAGCACTGTACGAGAGAAACAGAACATCGGTTCAGGACACGCGAGTCGCTCCCTGACGAGACCTGGACGGGCCAACCAATCTGGGAGTGCCAGGTGTGTGGCACAGGTCGCTACGGGCCTGCTCCCGAATAGGGCAGGAGAAATCCCGTAGATTAACCAACGGTCTCCGATAGAGATGGCTTCTGTTGGTTAATACGGTGAGTATCCTCAATTCCGACGTCAGTCACGGCGGGCGTTCATTCGGCAGGGTTCGCAGCGGCTTGCCTCCACAAATCGGGGCACGAACAGGGGTAGTGGGTAACGCACCGTGACATCGACGAGTCCGGAACGTCACGCCGACCACGGCACGGACGCATCACCAGAGGCTCGATGAACTCGCAGTCTAGACGGGCCAGGTCGGGAGCGAGGGCGCTCCATTCTTCCAGTGAATCGCATCTAGCGCGGGCGGGAACTGTTGTAGTCGGTCATCGAGGACGGCGAGTGGATGGGCATCGAGAAACGTCGCCTTGTGCCGATCAACCGGCGTGTCTTCGTGATTGAGTTGGATATGACAGGGCCCAAGGTCCGGATGGTCGGCATCTTGGTGGAATCCGAGCATCAGATTTCGGTCCGGTTCGACCCAGTTTATGCGGTAGTATTCGTGGTCGACGCCGGCGGGGTACCAGAAGCGAATCTCCAGTCGTGCTGTCGCCGCATCGTAAGAGTCACTCAGGAACGTCGTCGGATCGACATCCGCGATGACGTAGCGGGGTCGGCGTCGAGACGGGCGATAGCGGACCTCTTCACACCCTGGCTGGTTCGTCAATCGGTCGTGAACGTCGCGGAGGAGGGTCCGCTGTGTATAGCGGTCGCGACCGGCAAGAAAGATCATTCTGTGAGAGAGGAGGGTTAGCTCGTGGCGCGGTCAGCCACGTCGGTCATCTGCTCGCGGGCAGCTTCGACGTCGGAGTAGAGTTCCAGTGCGTGCTTGATGAGGCGGCGATCCTCCTCGTTCTCACGCCAGAACGCGATGACGTCGCGGCGGTCCCGGAGCTCCGCACTTGCGAGGTCGCCGTCGGCGAGCGACTGTTCGAGTTCTTCCCACGTCTCGACGTCGTAGGTCGCCTTCCACTCCTCGATCTCCTCGGTGATCGCGGCCAATTCACTCCGCAGCTCCTCGCGGGTGTTTTCCTCGATGAGCGTGCGGATCTCCTCGAAGAGCAGTCGCGTGTAGTCCGGCTGGTAGCGCGTGGTCTCGCCGGCCTCGACGCGACGCAACTGGCCCTGGTCGACGAGATCCTGAAGTTCCTCGTTGGTCGTGCTCCAGGCGGCGTCGGCCTGCTCGCTGATCCAGTTAACTGAGCGGGGTTCGCGAAGTGACTCGGCGACCGCCCGAATGCGGTCGCGGGCGCTCATCGACTCAGTCCACGATTGGACCCCATCTCGCAGGGATTCGGTCATGGTTGGCACCTCTTGGGAAAGTGTTCGCGCCCCGCTCTCATATATGTTTGTACTGTCTCGCATAATCAAGAGTGAGATGCGAGTGAAGGCGTCCGGACGTTGAAATGCGATACCGATAGAAGTTATGAGCCAACCGATGTACGACCGATATTCTGACTTTGCGGAACTACGGCCTACCGGCGAGGCATCCCACATCCCGGACACGATGCTGGACGACGGGTGTGAGAGTGACCTCCTGGCGCCAACGCGGTGCGACGAGCACTGGTGGCGACGCTGATGCGCCGACGACAGTCTCGTAAGGAGTCTTTCTGCGCCGGCGAGTGGTGAGGCGCTTCCGATGAATCAGCAAGTCGAACAAGGCTACCGGATGCATTGTGTGCTCAGCAATCTCAGCCGGCTCGATGTCGACCAGTTGGACGACGCGGATCGAGAGCGAGTCGAGACTGCAAGAGACCTCCTGGAAGAAGTGAGCCTACTCACGCGACCAGAGGACGGGAGCGGACCAGACGCCCCAACAGATGACTGATCAGCGTCGCCGTCGACGCCAGGGGCACCTCCAGTGTCGGTTTATCGCCCCCGAAGAGGGGTGCGGGGCTTCCCCGCGAGTCCAGACATGGCGACACTGCAAGCTGCGACGACGTCAACCGGCGCGATCGTATCGGACCCACAGGCAGTTCGCGAACTCTGTGAGAGCTACTGCTTCGGAACGCTCAGCTGGGAGGTCACCGACGAAGGCGAACTCATGATCTGGGGCTACGACGACTTTGAAGTGTACGAGGCGCGGGAGAATGGCCTCCCTGACTACGAGGGCGGCATCGTGACCCACGAATTCTTGCGAGAACTTGCCGACCACCTCGAAGCTGACGAGGAACTCGACATTCAGACAGCGGGGTTCACTAAGTGTCGCTTCCCAGTGCTGGCGAGCCGGTACGTCGTTCGCGACGGCGAAGTCCTCCACGCGGACCTCAGTTCCCCCGAGCCGATCGGCGAGTAGCGTTGTTCATCCCCCGGGAGGGGTGCGGGGCGATCCAGTCGTGGGTCGCCCTGCGAGGTGAGTGTTCAAATGGGACACCGCGCACTCGTTGCGTACGAACGCACAGACGGACAGTACACGCTCCACTACAGCCATTGGGGCGCAGCCAACCTGAAGCTCAAGCACCGAATCTCGGCTGAGTCGCCATTCGGTGGCGACGACACCGACACCAAGTGGGCGAAACAGCTCCTCGCAGAGCTTGCCGATGGCCTCGAGGCAGAAGCCGTCGACGGCTACCTCGCTGACGAGGATCGACCGTCGACGGTCGTCGAGCCGAAGCCCCGCGCCACCGGGCTCACCCTCGACGAGATCGTCGCTGACCATCTCGACTACCTCCACCACGAGGCGTTCTTCGTGGTGTCGACGACGTTCGAGGTGACCGCGTATCGGACGCTGTGGTTCGGGCTCCAGTACGACTCGGAGACGGTCGAACAGGGAGAGACGGTCGGGAACGGCGCGCTCGCGACGGTGCGCTGGTACGACGGCGAGCCGGTCGGCGACGGCCACCTGCAGGGACAGTTCGCGGCCCTCAAAGACGTCGTCGGCGATATGCTCGACAAGGGCGTCTTCACGCCGTCGACGGCGAGACAGTACCTGAAACGGAAGCTGGCCGAGCGAGTTGGAGACCGACAGGAGCTGCTCATTCCGACCGGAGAGTCACCCTTCGAGAAGGCGAGCCTGAACCACTCCTAGTTGGCCCTGTAAAATTGACCATTATCTGAGGGTATTCTGAGGCCGTGCTAAATACAGGGCGCGTCTCGGTCACCAGCGGGTGGCCGAAAACAAGCCGACCGGAATCGTTCGATACAGAGCGTGAGTCGATAGGCCAACTGAGAGCAGGTACTGACCGGCTCGTGTTCACGGCCAGCCGGCTGGTAACTCGTCTTGATGCTCGGTCATCAGTTTGATTAGGGGTCGTATCTCGTCGAACCGAGGGCCACGGGTAATCGTCCCGGTCTCCCGATTCCAGTCGATGAAGCCGGCTGCGTCGAGTTTCGGCAGATGGTTGTGGTACAGTTTCTGTTCGAACACGTCGAGGTTCTCGTCGTCATCTGCGATCCCCTCCGACCGAAGCTCGTCTTCGTCTCGCGGGTTCCGGTTCGCAACCGCGACGAGAATCCGACGGCGATACGGGCTACTGAGGATGTCGAACTGCTCACTCAGTGAACTTCCGGTATGGCTCTGGCCATCGCGTGTTTTGGTCATTGCTGGGCGCTGCTGTTGCGGAATAGGGCATCGTGTGATGCGACCCGCGTGACCATCACGCGAAGAGAATTGGGATGCGACGCCGACGGTGACCCCGTTTCAAGCGGCCCGTTCGAAGGACGAGCGCACAGTGTATGGCGTACTCCGTGGATTAAGAATCGTGATGCACACACATAAGGCTGGTGCCACCACTACAAACCATTCGCCACCCTCAATACCGGCTATATCACGGGTCACGCCGTGAAATCATCCCACGACTGGTGCTGCATACACCCTCTCTATTCAGCACGCGACATCTGGCAAGTTCTGGAGGCTCCAACAAAGCCCCCTTGTTCGATCTGCTTCGTGGCAGGTCCTGTTTTTCAGGGGTCGGAATGGGTGAGCCCCGCCATAGGCTCGTGATTCGATGACCTCAGACGACGATCCGTTTCACGACTGCGAATTGGATCCCGAGGCGATCCTCGGAACACACACCTTCAAAGACGTCCTGTTCGCCGACGAGATAGAAACCCCGGTGAACGTCCTCACCGGCGAGACACCAGCACATTCGCAAGCAACCGTCAAGGAAGCGAAGGAGTTCGCTGCGAGCATCGACACGGAGACGCCCCAGATCGCGCTCCCCGCATCCGTCGAGTCGCAGATCGAAACACAGAGCAAGCCCTACACTGCGGCCGCATTCTTCCACTTCAAGGCGACTGGCTCGCTCGAACGGCACCGCGCCTACCACGCCGCCTACGAGTCGGAGGCGTTCACCGTCGACTTCGTGGCCGACTACGAATCGGGCGACCTGACCCTCACTGTCGAACGAGCGGACGACGCCTGAAAATCCGCCGTCACGAGGAGCGTTTTTCGAGCGCCGGCGATGGGTGCCGGCGCAGTCGGGGAGAGCGAGCAACGATCTCCGGTGCGTCGGCGTTTCGAGGTGTTAAAGATGCATATGGTGATTTACGCACTGGTAGAGGAATCGACGTACGACGACGCGCTGGCTACCGGAAAGTCGGTGTTCGACCGTTTGGTCGGCGCGGACCCACACGCCGGCGCCGTCTTCGACTACTACGTCACGTTCGACGAGGAGGACACGTCCGTTGCGGGGAAGGCGCGATGGGGAGAGTTGCCGACTGCAGCCCCGGTCGACTCCGACGACGGCCAGGATCTCCTCGAGCGTGGCTGGGAGGCAACGAAGGAAGAGTTCGAGCGCAACCTCGAGCGGGTGAAGGAAGCCATCGAGGAACTCTCCGCCGAGGAGATCATGCGCGACGAGAACCTCGCCCGGCACGCCTTCCACAAGGTCGGTGCGTACGATGGCCCGACAATCTTCCTGTACACCGAACACGGAACCGGCATTCGCCACCGTGGACAGCTGGACCGACTCCTCGAGGAGAGTGAGGAGCTCTGGATCGTGCCCGCTGACGTCCACTTCTGAACAATGCCCCGCATCACCAATTGGCGACGCGAGAGCCGCTCGCCGACGCTTGCGTATCGGAACACCGAGACCGGTGCGCGAGCCGTCCTGCATCGAGCCCCGGACTCCTACCGGTACAAATGGCGTGGGGCGATCCTCGTCGACGGTTACCCGATCTGGTCGCGCGGCTACGAGACGAAAGACGCGACGGCGTTCCTTGACGAACTCCGGGAGCGGCCGGCTCCGGACCTCAGCTGCCCGGAGTGTCCGAACAACGACGTTCGCGTCGGCGAGAAGGCGGCAGACGGGGCGAAAGTCCAGCGGTGGTACGACTGCCCCGACTGTGGGTACGAAGCCCCCTCACGCATCGTCTACGGCGCCGAACGGTGAGTGAGTGCTGGACGCTGTTTTTCCGCCGGGCACGAGGTGGTGGCCCGGGACAACCGGGTTAGTCAACCAATGAGTCTCGAAGTACTTGACCGACACAGTAAGGCGCTGTTCGAGTTCCTCTGGTGCCCCGTCTGCGGGCAGGAAGTCTTCACTCACATCCCCTTCGAGGGGGTATTCTGCAAGAACTGCAACACCCAAGTCGAACTCCAGGAATCCCGAGAGACACGTGGCTACGAGGAGGCCGTGCTCGCCTGCTTCGATACCACCACGACCTGGAACCTCCACGTCGACGAGAAACTGCGCCGCGACCTGCCTGATGGGTCGGCGCGCGTGAAGATCCTCGGCGCACCGGGCGCCTACGAGGTCGACTGGTGGAGTCCAGAACCGGATGAGGACTGGGAGCCTGTCGAGCACGGCGAGTTCGACGACGTCGAAGAACCATCAGAGGTGTCGCACCTAGCGTAGAGCACGCGTTAGGGCGGTGAATTTACGTCCGACATACGTCGCAGGACCCGCATCCACGAGGCGTTCGCTCGTCGAAGTAGAGACGGCGCCACCGAGCAAACAGATCCGCATACGTGTCCTTGCTGTACGGGAATTGGTACAGATTGACCCCGTCCGGCAGGTCTGTGATTTCGGGCGCGTCTACGCCGGGGAATCCGTTACGAAACACGAGATCTTCTGTTTTCGACACCAGCTCAGGGGCAACTGTGGATGGGTTCGAGGCCTTCAAGAAGTAGAGTGATGGGATGAACTCGTTCGGGTCGAAGAATCCGTTTGCGTGAAGAATCCACCCACAGAGCCACAGATACGCCTTCTCACTGGAGAAGAAGACTCCGTAGTGGTTGTCCGATTGCCGGCGTTTGTACACGAATACGGGGAGACCATAGCTGAAGCCGACCCGCGTTGGTTCTGCGTGGATATAGCAGCCCTCACGGTCGATATAGTGGACCAGCGGAGCTTGACACAGCTTGCCCGGGTGTTCACCCGTACCGATCTGCTCCCATAGCTCCGAAACGGAGGCCACGTCCGCGCTTTCGTCCTCGAGAGTCGTATCATCGATTGCACGATGGACGGGCGCAGCAGACTGAATCTCCTCGGGGAGATCGTCGCTGGATAGCTCCGCTGTCTCTCGGTCAGGGAGTGTCCGATAGAAGTGTTTATAGAAGCCCTCACGACGCCGCTTGTCGGCGAGCGTTTCGCACCGGGCGCAGTCTTCGATGAACATCGCTGGCACCACCCGGCCCGGATTCTCGGCGGCCTCCTCGTACAGACGACGCTGTCGTTCGGCCCGCCTGGCAATCTCATCCGGATCGGGGAGCGGTGAGCTCCTCTCAGACTCCGATGACATACGCATACCTTTGGGCTGGAACAGCATCAGTTTCCGAGCAAGGACCCCACCCGACCGCCTTCTTGCGAATTTCGGAATCCGTTTTTAACCGGGTTTAAGTTGTCCAGTGACAGCCATTCGTCGAGATCCCAGAGACCTCACTCGATTCAGGAGAAGTTGTTTCTGCGCCGGCGATGGGTGCCGGCGCACACGCGCCGGCGGTGATCGATGTCGACACGAAGTCAACTCCGATTCATCCAACGGAGCGAGTCCGCAGACGAACAGGCCGAAACCGACCGCATCGCACAAATCTACCGACACTCGGACGGCTATCCTGACAGCGTCCTCCGTGACCTTGTCCAGCTGAAGGAGTTGCTCGACGAGACACGGACAGAGCGCGGGCCTGCATACGCCGCTGCCCAGTTCCTGTTCCTCGACACGCTCTCGACGATGACCCTCTACGTGGACGAAGGGCGTGATCGGAGCATCCACGCTGACCAACCCTCAGATCTCCTCGACCCGGACAATATGGAGCACCTCGACCAGCCGATGTTCCTGCTCGGACACGGCGTCGAGAACCCAGCCGACGGCATCCACGGCGACGAAGAGTACCTCTACGTCGTTGAACTCCCGACCCGGAACCCGTTCGAGGACCCCTCCGAGTGGACCGTCAAGGTGAGTGGTCATTCCGCGTTCCCCCGGTGGGATGGTCCGACCGAGGACGCCTTCGAGCGGGCCAGCTGGCAGTTCCACGGCCCGTAGAGCACGTGCTCGAAGAGCTGGTCGCTAAGCCGACGTGAGAACGCGACCGGTCTAAATGATGCCGCCGATGGCGAGCAGGCCGACGACGAGCAGCAGCGTCGCGACCACACACCCTCCAGCGAGCAACTTGTTCTCCATCGCCTTCTCGTGGAGTGGCATTGCGGCGTATTCCTCGCGGAACGCCTCGAGGTTGTCCTCGTCGTAGAAGTACTTCGTCTTCAGCGCGAACCGTTTGGTGACCGCACAACCAGTACAAACCGGCTCGCCTTCCAACCGTTCCGTTTTGGTGTGGCTGTTGCAGGCGATGGCCCCGCAGTTCGGACAGTAGGTGTACGTCCCATCGACGCCGCTCGTGTCACAGTGGACGCACCGATGGATGCCGTCCTCGTCTGTTACTCTGGACGGCCCTGCCGCGTAGTACTCGTAGGGGTAGGTGTACTCCTGGAGTTCCGTCGTCTGTCGAACCTCGGGAAGGTACACCGGTTCGATCGACTGGACCGAGATATCCGAGCGGTTCGGCTCGCAGGTCTTGTTGTAGGTGACGTTGTTGTCGCCGGTGTAGGTGACCGTCGTCGTGTGGTGCTGCTGGAGCCGCTCGACGGCCCACTCTTTGTACTCGGTCTGCGTCTGGCCGAACCGGTTCTCCTCAACGTCGTCGAACACCTCCGCGAATTGCTCGGTGTCGAGATCGACCGTCGCGTGGAGGTTCTCCGTGACCAACGTCGCGACGTCCTCGTCGACGACCTGCGGCTGCCCGCGTTCGGCGCGGGCGACGAATCGAGTCCGGTCGTTGATCCGGTGGATGACGCCCACCGACGTCTCGAAGACAGCGTTCGTGTCGGCGGTGACCGCGACCACCGGGCGGAACGTCACCGCCGAATGTGGTTCTGGGAGGTCAGTGGCCTCAATGTTCTCGATGTCGCGGAACGCCTCCGCGACGGCCGCGTCGACGTCGGCGGCCGGGTCGTACGGCCGTAGTGTCTCGTCACAGAGGATCTCGATGCGGCCGTTGTAGAGATCGAGACCGATCTCGTCGGCGATCTCCCGGAGGCTCTCGCCGTCGAGCAGCTCGATGGGATGGGGATCATCGTTCTGCTGGAGACGCTGGGCGTACTCCTGAGCAGGGTTCGTGAACCGGCCGGTCGTCACGACCATGCCGCGTTTCGGGCCGTCGAAGTCGAACGTCGCGATCGCCGAGTGGAGCTTCTGGACGACCGGCCGCCCCACCGTCCCGGTGTGCTTGCACTCCACGATGATCGCGCGCCGGGTGCCGTCGACGACTTCCTCCATGATGACGTCCCGCCCCTCGTCGGCGGTTCGCTCGGCCTGACGGACGTTCTCGTAGCCGAGGTTGCGGAACACGTCCTCCATCACGTCCTCGAACTCGAACCCTGAGAGATCGTCCAGTACAGCCATCCGGATATACCTGGACAGTACGTTGCAACTGTCAAATACGTTGCCGAACACAGCTACGTCCTGTTTTTGAACCCCCGAGAGGGGTGCGGGGGTGACCGAACGAGCCTCCCGCGAACCAACCTATGAGTGGAATCAGCAACCCACGCTCACACGTACAGTCACGGACCTCGGCAGATCCCGACGTCATCTACGTCGGTTACCGTCGTCGAGGCCGCGCCATCGTCGAGAAGCAATCGGACCAAGAACAGCTCACGCCAGAGCAAAGTCTGGAGTTGGTGAATCACAGTCCTTCGGGCTTCGAATGGGGATATAGTGGCAGCGGTCCGGCCCAACTCGCACTCGCCCTTCTGCTCGATTACACTGACGATGAGGAGGTGGCACTTGGGGAGTACAAGGCGTTCAAGACCGAAGTGGTGAGCCAGCTAGAGTGTACAGGACCCGACGGCTGCTGGCGACTCACCGGCCGCGATATAGATGCAGCCCTTCGTGAGATAGTCGACGAGCCAGTCGCACGGTCCGTCAACTAACGATCACAGAGAGGAAACAATGTCAGAACACACCCAGCAGCCTCGTACGGGCGCAGAATCGCCGCAGAACCGTGAGCGTCAGGCATCAACCGAGTACGTCGAGCGAAGCGATATCGGCGTCTCGCTCACCGTCAAACTCACTCGCGGTACTGGAACCCGCGATCAAGACAAGATCACGGCCAAAGTGAAGGGCAAGACGCTCGAAGACGCCCGCGAGGATATGGAAACCCTCCGCGAGTATATCCACGACCTCGCTGAGGACACTCGCCAGATCCAGCCAGGCGACCCACACGAATAGTACTTCTTTTGACTATTGCACAGAATTGTGTAACCACAGGATGTACGAAGTGTGCGGTGAGAAGGAACTCAAGGTCCTCCTCGCGCTTGACCCGGGCGATTCCATCTCAGGCGTCGCGCGAAAGATCGACGAGAACCGCGAGACGATACGTCGCGTCGTGAACCGCCTCGAAGAGGCGGGATACGTCGCGTACGATGATGGCCTCCAGCTTGTCGATCAGACGCTCCGAGACGCCGGTCTCGAGTTCCTGACGGCGTCAGCAAACATCTCGCCGCCATCCATAACGGAGGCGTATGTCCTCCCGCAGTTCGCGGGGATGGAGTATGCATACACTGGCATCGATGCGGTCTACGTCTGGACCCGCGGTGGCTACCAGGTCGCTCGCGGCCCAGAGGACTATCCGCTGTTCATCGCGGTCCACAAATCCGAACTCGACGCCTGGACGGCGTTCTTCGATCGATTCGGAATCCCGACTGCGGAAGAACGCCTGCCCGCTGCCGACCTCAATAGTGCGATTCAGGTGGTACTCAAACCGCGGCCACAGATCGAGGCAGAGATGGTCGACGGACGGCCCGTTATCTCCCTCCAAGAAACCGTAGCGTTCGCAAACGAGCACTACGCGCACTTCCAGTCAGCACTCGACATGCTCGGCCGCATGTACGACAGCGTCGACACTGACGCGAACTACCGTCCCAGCTGACTTGGAGTTCTGATTAGGAATTTCTTCGACCAGGTATGGCCTGGCAGCTGTTTTTGTCGCCTTGAGAGAGCGGAGGCGAACAAAAATGAGCGACTCGTCGAATCTATCCGTCGAATCAGACGGTCTCACACCGGAACAGCGTCTCGAACCACCAAATACCCGACTCATCAACGCTGGTATTGCGACGATTCACGACATGGAGACGCTCCGAGCCTGCGTCGCCTACGAGAACGCGAATCAGGGGCGCGTCCAAATCCTCCGCCGGCTTGAACAGCGGGCCAGCGAAATCCGCTCACAGGACGACTAACGGAACATTCGGGGATGTCTGTCGGAGCCTTAGTAGATGAAGGATCGAATGATTGACCCACCGTATTAGGGTTTGGAATATTATAGTTCAGACTATTATAGTCTGGTTCCTAACTTCGGAGCACATATGTACCTCCCGCTACGACCGGGAGGTATGGACCAGTTCGTCAATCGTATCGATGAACTCGATCGGTTGCAGACCCTCTATGAGAGTGGCACTGCAGAACTCGCAATCATTTATGGGCGCCGCCAGATCGGCAAGAGCGAACTCGTCCGCCAATCGATTGCCGACCGCGACGATGCCGTGTACTATCAGGCAGTCCAAGGGACAGCGACGACACAGCTCAGGCGATTCGTCGAGGCAGCAGCGTCGACCTATCCCGACATCACGGCCGTCAAAGAGGAGTGGGAACCGCTCTTAACGTACCTCACCGACAGAGACGCCGTCATCGTCATCGACGAATTTCCGTACCTCATCGAATCGAACGAGGGACTTCCCTCGGTCATTCAACATCTGTGGGATACAGCTATCGACGAGAGTCAGGCGACGCTCGTCCTCACAGGCTCTGCAATCGGCATGATCCATACCCACGTCCTCGATGGCGGTGCGCCACTCTACGGACGGGTGTCCCAGACACCGAATGGCCGCCTCGAACTCGCCCAGCTGCCGTTTCGCTCCATCCAAGAGTTCGTGCCGACGTACGATCCCGAAGAACGGGTGTTCGTCTATGGCGTCTTCGGCGGCACACCCCGATATCTCAGCCCGCTCGATCCATCACAGAGCCTCGGAGAGAACATCACGCGGCTGCTGTGCGACCCGGATGGTCCACTCCACGACGAGCCCGAAACCGTCCTCCAGATGGAACTCAACGAGGTGAACACGTATTTTTCGGTTCTAGAGTCGATGGCCAGCGGGAACCGCAGTCGAAACGAGATCGCTCAGGGAGCCGGCATCGAGAGCACCAACACGTCGTACTACTTCGACCGGCTGGAAACCCTCCAGATCATCGAGAAACATCATCCGGCACTCGCCGATCCGGCGCGCAGCAAGCGGACTCGATACAAGATTCGAGATCCCGTATTCCGGTTTTACTTCCGGTATCTCTACGGCCGCGGAGGACAGTACGAACTCTACGGCGAGAACGCCTACGCGGATCTCATCGAACCGGAATTGCCCGACTTCGTCAGCGAAACGTTCGAATCGCTCTGTCACCAGGCGGTGCCGGCGCTCTATGCAGACTACCAGCTCACACAGGTGCCAAGCCAGTGGTGGTACAAGGGCCAGGAAGTAGATGTCGTCGCACCAACTGACGAGTCAACGCTGATCGCTGGCGAAGCGAAATTTACCAACACCCCCCTCGGCTATGACGTGCTCGCGGACCTCGAAGACGACGTGGAGCAAATCGATTGGACACCCACCGGAGGTGGCGAGCCGACGTATGAATTCGCCTTGTTCAGCCGCTCCGGGTTCAAACGCTCCGTCGAGGAAGCTGCAGACGAGCGTGATGATCTCCGGCTATTCGATCTCTCCGATATCGTTGCCATTCTCGAGAGTGGAACCACCCATTAACGCCGGAAGGTAACAGCTGGGGAAAGTTTTTCTCCCCCAAAGGGGTGCGGGGGAATCAAACGTACCCCCAGAGGCGAACCAAATGAAAGAAACCAACGAGACGACAGCGTATCGAATAACGATCACTCTCGATAGCGCCGAGCTCCCCGTCGACCAGCAAGCCCGCAACGCGCTTCTCACCGAGTTCCGTTCACGAGTCGGCCATCTCGTCGAAGGGCTTCGTGGCATCGACGCTGAGCAAGACGACATCGACATCAGTACGGGCTACCGATATGCGCAAGTTCCGGCGACGTGCCCACTCTGTAGCGAGCCACTCGATCTCCAAAGCGTCCATCTGGATACAGAGAACGGAGCCCTAGCAAGCGCGGTATGTTCGAGCGATCAGTGTAACTGGAGCGGTGATGCAGTCTATCGAATCATCGACCTCGAGGGCAGCGAAAGCGACGCCTTCGAGAGCAGCGTACTAACCGGGGATATCGCTCCGAGCTACCACCCGTACTGAACTGAGATCTGCGAGGTATCCCTGCTGAGCCGACAACGTAGCAGCCCCCACAGGGAACCAGCCCGATTAACCAACAGGAACCGTACAACAGCAATCGGTGTTGGTTAACGATTAGCCGCCGGTCGCAGTTTTTCTCCCCCAGGAGGGGTGCGGGGCGAGTTCCCGCGTTGATTCATCATGGCACTCACAGCGAGGACGACCAGCAACGCAGCCAGCGAAATTGCGGCTGCTCGGCAGGCAGACCACGTGGCGTTTCTTCATCGAGTTCCGTTTGCATTTGACGCTCTCGGACTCGGTTTTCTCACCGGGTTTCGGGAAGACTGTACCTACCAACAGCAACAATTCAAAGCGTTAGAGTTGCCAGTCGGGATGCTCGATAACGATTTTCGAAACCCAGACCTTGATCGGTACGTCGAACACTTTTTCGAATATGAGCCTCAGGTCGGAGTGATTGGTGATGCCTACGGAGTCGAAGAAGTAGACCGATACGTCGCTGCTGCTCGCGAGATTCAAGGAAGCTACCCAGAATCGGATCTCGTCATCGTCCCCAAATGCCGTGCCGCGATTCGCGCGATCCCTGATGACCTCGTCGTCGGGTACTCCCGTGGATACGCCGACCGGCTCGCTCACGAGTTTTCAGAACCGAGCGATTGGCGTGGTCGTCGCGTCCATATACTCGGAGGGAGTCCGCCGAAACAACTGGACGTCATTAAGCAGCTCACCCGTCCCACGCTGACGGGTGACCCACCCGCAGATATCGTCGGCATCGACTGGAATGGGCTTCACCGTGGCGCACAGTTCGGCGAGTTCTGGACGGCTAGTGGGTGGGACGACAGCGGTCGCGACGCCGAGCACATGACGATCCGAAAAACCGTCCGGTGCAGTCTCGCAAAGGTCCGGGAGTTCTGGCAGGCACGAGGCGTTTGGCCCGAATCGACAACGAAGGAAGATGGTGTCGAGTTCGAGTATCGCGGTCCGTCACCGAGTGATATCGAGAGTGCGGCGTGTACTGAGTGCGATGTGAACGTTTGGACGACTGAACGAGGGCCCTACGTAGCAGAGTACGATACGGGAGACATCTGTGGGTACTGTAGCTACGACTGCTACTTCACGCATCGGCATCGGAACCAGCTCGAAGAGCTAGTCGGCGAACAAAGCGTCTACTTCCCGCCAGCTTGAGCAGCGAGTCGTTTTTTCGCCCCCGGAAGGGGTGAGGGCTCGAAAGAGAGCGTACAAGAGAGTGATTCTACATGAGTCAAAAACAGAACCCGAGTGACGTCTCAATCGATCAGATTCCAATCAACCTACCGAGCACCCAGACGTCCGAGGTAGATCCAGCAGACGTTCCCGAGGAGATCCAATCGATCACCTGTGGGCTAGCAAGCGAGCACCCGCCGACGAATCCGCTCGTTGTGCTGAAAGCGGCCCGCTGGTGGTATATCCACGGAAAGGGTGGCACCGACCCCGCATTCCAGTGGGCCATCGAGTGGGCACGGCACCTCGCGACAGACACGCCCAGCGACGTAGAGCGGTTCGACGAGTATCTCGAGTACCTCGTTACAGTCGGGTTCGCGGACGAACCACACGAACTCCGGTGACACTCAGGGGAGGTTGTTTGTGCGCCCCAGAGGGGTGCGGCGCGTTCTAAACTGACGCGGTCGCGGTGAACTCGATTCAGTGAAATTATGGCTACGACCAGCGACTCGTCGGTCTCCTTCGACGAGACCGACACGCGATCGGACGAGATGAACAGCACCATCGAACAGTGGATCAACGACCTCGTCGCCGGCGTCGACGAGGCGCAATCCAGCACGGAGTTCCAGGAGTGGCTCGATGTCCAGAGCCGTTTCCATGACTATTCCTACCGAAATACGCTCCTGATCAAGCGCCAGTGTCCCGAGGCGACCCGCGTGGCGGGGTATCGGACATGGCAAGAAGACTTTGACCGGCACGTCCAGGAGGGGGAAAGCGCGATCTGGATCTGGGCACCAATCATTACGAAACAATGCCCAGAGTGCGAGAACTCGCCGAGCTACCACGAGAGTAGTGACTGTGACTACGACGAGACTCCGCCTGAAGAGTGGTCGAAGGGGCTCGTTGGGTTCAGACCCGCACCGGTGTTCGACATCGACCAGACCGACGGTGAGCCGCTTCCGGAACTTGATACAGAAGCGACCGGCGACGCCGACGGTCTCGTCACCCAGTTGACTGCCGCCGATGATGACCTTGGGGTGACGGTTCGAATTATCCCCGAGGAGGAATGGTCGCATGGAGAGGCAAAAGGTGTCTGTGAGCGGGTGAGTCTCGTCGACGTCAAGCCCCTTGTCGAGGCTCGCGACCGCGAGAACAATGCGGATCTCGCCCGGACGCTGATTCACGAGTACGCACACGCCTTACTCCACTTCGACGTCGACGACGATACCGAGCGCTCGAAGCGCGAGGTCGAGGCCGAAGCCGTCGCGTACGTGGTCGGGCGGTACTGCGAGCTCGATACGAGTGGCTCGGCGTTCTACCTCGCGGCGTGGGAATCGGACGATCCCGAAGTCGTTCGCGATCGGCTCGGCCGAATCAGTCGAACAGCAGAAGAGATCATCAAGGTCCTCGAGAACTAAATTCTCGGCTGTTTAACCAACATACGATACGTGAATCCGCTGACCGTTGGTTAAGTTTTTCAGCGCCCGCGAGGGGGCGGAGGCGCATTCCACCCTCCACAGAACCATGTCTGATCGGTACCTCACGGCTGTTTTGACAGAGGCGGAGCATGTCGCTAAAAATTACGACCAGGTCGCTCAATCCACGGAGTCCCCTACACACGAGTATCTCCAGTATGCTGTTCTCCGGCTTCTCGAAGGGCAGTCGGAAGCGGTAGCCGAACGATTCCCGCAGGTCGACGGCGTGACGGTCGGGTATGGACGGGACAAATCGATGTTCGACAGCTGGGGTTCCGACGTTGAGTGGTGGGAGACGGTCTCACCACGGGAGGAGTGTACGCGATTTCGGCTGTTCTACCCAGACGACCGCACAATGATCCCCCGAGTCATCATCGATGTAATGGCCGCCCTCGGTGCATGGCGCGTCTGGGACGGGAATGCTGCCGTCTGTGGGTCCTACGACCATTGTGAGCGGCGTGAAGTCCATTATCTCTGGCCGGACGATCATCCTGTCGAAGAGCTTCTGCAAGAGCGTCTTCAGCACGCTGACGGTGCCGTCGCTCCGGACGGTGGGCAGACTGGCGATATCCGCGATCGGATGGTCGTTGCCGAGCAGGCGACACAACAGGATGCTCTCGAGCCACGAACCAGACGCGCTGTCGACGAACCGATGAACGTCTCGCTGCTCGCGAAAGGCGGCCGGTACGAGGTAGCGTCCGCGTCCGGGAACCGCTACGACGTCGATATCATCGGCAAGTCGTGTACCTGTCCAGACTGGCAACAACGGACTCCCGAGGGCGGCTGCAAGCATATGCGCCGGGTCGACTACGAGATCAAACAGGGACGAGTTCCACGACCAGACGGCCGGCTCCCTACTGAGCTGGATGTTCGTTCTTAACCAACGGTTCCATCGATCCTGGCTAATGTTGGGTGATTCGGACGGAAGAACGTGCCTCGCCCGGACGACGCGTAACTCCTCGAAATCGGCTCGTAATCAGCACTCGATCACTGGTCGATTTCATACTCAGCCGCGAGCTCCTGGAACTCGTCCCACTCGGGGAAGCGATCATCGTCGACATCACCGTGAGTCTTGAGATACTGGAGCAGGACTTCAATTTCGTCTTCAAGTCCGTACTTCGCCGCTCGGTCCCGCAGCGTTTTCTCGTCGACGTCGATGCGGCTGAGCAGGAGAAGACAGTACGACCGGTGGCGAGCGCCGTTATCAATCAGCAAGGTGTGACAGCAGAGCTCCGCCGGCGAAAGGTCCTCCATATCCTCAGAGTAAATGTAGTAGCGGTGGCGAGTCAGTAGGAACAGGAGATCGAAGTCCGCGAACAGAGTGAGCCCAGTTTCGTGGAAGTTCTTTACGTCGATTTCCGTCTCGGTCTGAGCGAGAAATTCGTCGTGGTCCTCCCAGAGAATCGTCCCCTTCGACGCGACCGCTTCGAGGCGTTGTCGATGGAGATGGTGAACCACTTCGCGTGCGAACTCATGTAGTCGGTCGAAGTCGGCGTTGAAATCGTAGCGGCCGTCGTCCGTGCCGACGAGACCACGGTCGCGGAACCGCTTGAGAACTCGGTTGACCGTATTGCGGTAGTTGTCGCTCAGGTCGGCGATTTCGGCGACGGTTCGCGGCTGATCGAGATAGTTCAGCACCTCGAGGGACTTACCGGTCAACAGCTCGGGGAAATCAATGTGGGAGTGCTGGCGGACGAGATCCTGGTAGACTTCGACGGCTCGGCTGTCAGAGGGAACAACCCGCTTTCGACGCCCGTCGCGTTCCGTGTACACCAGCCCGGTCTCCCTGAGGTCCGCAACGGCACGGGAGAGATAACTCTCGCTGTGGTCGAGTTTCGTCGCGAGGTCAGAGATCGTGTCGCCCCGTTCGACGGTGGCGAGGACCTCAAGTTCGATACGCCGAAGCACAATGTAACATAGTACGAAACATGTATATAATAAAGTTTCGAGTAGTGTTACAAAATTCGGAAGCGGTCAATCGAGAGTGTTTTAACCAACAAAACTATGGGTCACTGGTTATTGTTGGTTAATAGGAGGAAACTGCCGATGTCCTACGAGCCACCGACCCCGCCTGCAGGCCTCCCGACCGAATTAGTCGAGACTCTCAACGAGTCTCCGCCGGAACAGCTCCGGGAGGTATCCCGCTACGCTGAGGAGTTAGCCGAACACATAGAACGGAAGACCCGTCTTGAGGCGGAATCGGACAAGGACAACGTCGATGATCGTCCCGAAGACCTTCCAGACGACGTCCCTGCAAAGGCGACGATCACGATCAAGGAAATCAACAACAATCGCTACTACTACTGGCAGTGGCGAGACGGTGAAAAAATCCGATCTCAATATAAAGGCCCCGTCAGTCCCGACGAGTAGACGAGATTGAACCAGAGCCGAAGGTTTGTTTCAGCACCATTGAACCCGTAGTTGACGACACCCCCCAGAGTGTGAATGGGATCGGTTTACCGACACCCCTCAGTGTGAATGGCCTGCCAACCGTCTTTCCTCACCGTTACATTACGTCAATAGGAGACGTAGAAATTCGTGGATGGATTATGAATCGATTACTCCCACACCCCTCAGTGTGAATGGTCTACCACCAGGGGTGCCGTGATTGAGAAGCTCTTAACAGCAGAAGTCCCCGTACGGTAGGAGGTTTCTCCACAACGTCCTCATCGACGACACTGAGGACGATCAAAAATCGTGGGATCCACCCCCCATTTTCGAGCTGTAAATCGGAGAGGGCAAGGAGACAGCACAGCACATGCTAAAGAACGTCGTATCTCTAAGGTCACCCTCCCCCCGTTTTCGAGTAGTAACGAGACACCCCGACAAATGACACCCTCCATTTTCGAGCTGTAAGCATCACCCGGGTCGCGAACACCCCCCGTTTTCGAGTAGTAAGTGCGGGGAGAATTTGAGCGAGATTAGTTCTTACTCCGGAACTGCTTCAGCCGTTCGCGGACAACCGCGCTGATAGTCGCCTCTTCGTGAGCTAGATCTTCGAACCGGGAATCCTCGCGAATCGTCTCCATGATCGTTTCCGGATCCTCGGAGAGGGAGAAATACATATGTACTCCTCTGCCTCGCCCCTTGCCTCGACGCTCGAAGTCCAATACCCCGTACGTACTCTGCTCTGTGACGTGATTTACGAACGTCTCGCGACTGTACTGATCCGAATCCATCGTATCAGCAATGAATTGGTACGTTTTGAACGCAGGTCCAGCAGGTATCCACTCAGGATGTTCTCTTGCGTAGTGGGCAGTGGCCGCCACAGCGTAGATGGAGAGTTTCTTTTGAGTCGAAATGCCGCTGATATGGCGGAGCTTGCGGTTTTCGGTGTATTTCTCCTGAGCATCACGGACATCAGTCTCGGTAACAGTGTCAGCTCCACGCCGCTCGGCTAATTCACCAGCCCATCTGAGGAGATCAATTGCTTTCCGTGCATCTCCGTGCGTTTGGGATCCGAACGCGGCAACAAGCGGAACGACGTCATCTGCGAGTGATTCTGGCTTGAAGGCGTCTCGTCGGTTGCGGAGAATACTACGGAGTTGGTTCGCATCGTAATCGTCGAAGAAGATATCATCAGGATTGTAAGAACTCTGTGCGCGGCTGTTGAGGTCCTTCATGAAATCGGCGTAGTTCGTGATAGTCGTGAGTGAAATCGGCCCATCAAAATCAGCAAGTTTTCGAGCCCGTGAAAGCTGGTAGATGAGAGAATTGTACTCTGCTTCCTGATACGGTCCCTCAAGCATATCGATTTCATCGAGAATGAAGATGACACCGTCGTAGTACTCGCGCATCAGTTCGTACAGTCGCTCCAGTTTCTGATCCGTTGAGACGCCGGTTTGGGGAACACCAGGATCAACGCCGAGGTCGTCGGCAGCAGCTTTAACTAACCGATAGACAGCCCGATCTGCAGTCTTCGGCCCCTCGCAGTTGATTGAAATGACCCCGAAGGTCTTGCCTTGAGATTCACACAGTTCGACGATCTGTTTGCAGACTGCATGAATGATGAGCGACTTCCCAGTTCCAGAGGGACCACTCAGAAGCATATCCGGGATGCCTTCGTTCTGGAGTACCGGTTTTAGGTTGTCGACGACACGTCCCAGCTGGTCATCACGACCGACGATACGATCCTCGTCGATGATGGTATCTGACCGAACGAGATCTTTGTTCGCGAAGACCCCACCGGACGACTCGGTTTGGAGTCGATCCCGGATTGAGATGCCACCACCGTCACCGTTTGTTGCGTCTTGAGAAGAATCGGCGAGTTCCGAGCCATCCTCGAACGTCGACTGTGACGTATCGGGAGCATCTATCTCCTCATCCATCGACTCGGGATTCTCAGGAGCAGCAGAGGAGGTTTCACGATCCTTTTCACCTTCTGGATGATTCGAACCTGCTCTACGTCCCTTTCGTCCCATTATGAACCCCCTCGAACTCTGGGTATAAAAATGTGGACCCTTGTGGAGTTGTAACTGGGTGAAAACAGGCTATCTAACAACTACAGCCGTGTATTCTCGAAATGAGGTAGATACCGTCTTCGGCATCTATCACCCTCCGTTGTCGAGTTGTAAGGGATCGCTAGGAATCTCTATCGTCGAAAATCCCTCGATGACCCAGACCCCCCGTTTTCGAGTTGTAAGACTTCGAGGAGCGTTATCACACCTGGTTCGATTCTCCCACCCGCCCCATTTTCGAGTTGTAAGTAACAGTGAGTCGCACTGCGTATAGGAGCAGATCTGTATCGTCTGAATTTTGCGAATGATGCTTAGGGTGAAACGGTGTATCCCACACCCCCCGTTTTCGAGTAGTAAGCATCAGAATTGTCGCGAAAGGGCAACGCTCGTAGGAGCAGTTCGCGAGTGAGAGTAATACCGGTTTACAAACACGATGGTTGGTGAGGTTAGTGTGGTGTACTCGAACATTCTACCCCCTCCCCCCTTTTTCGAGTTGTAAGTCATCGGGTGCAGACCACTCCAGATGCCATAGAGTGAGAATAGAGTTCGCAAAATAGGACGTAGAGGCGATGAAACGTGATGATTCTCGGGATTGGAACCATCTGCCAGGTTAGGAGATTCTCTGTACCCAGAGATCTCAATCTTCTAGCTGAGCTAGAAGATCTTTTTCTTTTGTCTGTATTACGGATACTGTTAGATAACGCATAACATAAACTTTCGCATTTTTAGTTGTAAGCTAGAGAAGTGGGTCTTCAGGTCGTCTATCGCGTGTATCTGCCATAATCGGCTGTTTTGCAACCCCTCTTCCTGTTCACCCCCTCCCCCTCGTCACGAGTTTACAACTCGAAAAAGGGGGGAGGGGGTTCGTCAGGCCCAGTCCGTGATATCAACTACACGTGTTCCACTGAGCTCGCGTCGGATGTTGTTATAGTCCCAGTCAAAGCGAGACAGTATACTCTCGACAGCTCGGACCATCTGCGTATCGTAGGGAGATGCGTCGAGGTGTCGATCTCTTCGTGAGCGAGGACGACGCGGTCCCGCGAGGATTTCTCGTCGTCGACGATCACGTACTCGATATCCTGTCCGGGATGGACGGCAAGGTCCTGAGTATTCTGCGTGTAGCTTTCTCGGTGTCAGCGAATATCCTGCTTCAGTCCCGGACTTCTGGGACGCTCCGAAGGCTCTGCCCCGCGAGCAGCACTTCGTAACTAGCCTCCCTCACATTATGCGAACGTTGGATAGCTCCGTCCGTTCTGCTGGAAGTAGGCCTCCTCGACGATGTCGTCGATCTCTGCCTTGGTGAGGACGTCCCGCATTGCGGTCTGCTGGAACAGCCGGCGAACCTGGCTGAACCGATAGTCGGCGTAGAAGCTCAGGTCGAAGATCAGGGCGCGGGCTGCGTCCTCACACGTCTCGTACGAGCGCGTTGACGACTCCCAGTCACCCTTCACGATCGGCATGATCCGGGCGCTGTTCGCGGCCGTCTGGAGCATCGTCCAGATCTGGTCGTCACTGAGTGGTTGTTCGAACCGGGGCGTCGGCTCGTTCGTCTGTGCATCGGTCGTGTCCGGCGAGCGGACGTTGCGTTTCGAGCTCATAGTCGGTGGCCGCGCCCCGTCGCAACCTCGCGACGGGCGCGCTCCACCTTCGGTGAGGCGCGCCCCCGCGCCGGCCCGCCTCGCGATGGCCCAATCACCCAGGGAAATTCAACGAAGGAGATGCATGTCTCGATTCAACGGTGGAAGTTCAGGTATCGTTCAGAAAGGGACAGGTCACAGTGAGTCGCTTGGGACCAGTTCGGATTGAAAAGAGAGGGAAGGTCAGGAAGTCTGAGGTAGGACGTATAGAACTCTATACGTAGTGTCTCAGTTTAGCGAAGGGAGGTCAGCTTAGTCCAGACGTAGGAAGGTCGGATTCTGCGTTAGAAATGGGGATTCGGATGGTGTGAAATCGACGCGAGGCGGGCCGTCGCGAGCTGCTTGTGATTTCGCGGAAAATCCCCCGACAGCGCATTGGTGGGGGTGATAATACTTTCGCCCACTACTCGAGTTCAGGCAGCCGCACGTGGGCGGTATGCGGAGCGTCAGCTAGGCCGTTGGCACCCCACGTGTATGGCTGGGAGTCATCACGGGAAACATACCCTTCCGACTGGAGTCGCTTCAGCCAGTCTCGGGTTTGCTTCTCGCCGATTGAGACTCCATCTCGATTCGCGATCTCGGCGGCTGTCCCCGGGCCCTCGTCTAGGAGCGCGCGAATCACACCTCGTTGCCCCTCGGAGCGCTCTTCGATCGTGACAGCCTCTGGCCCGGCCGTGACCATCTCGGATAACCACTCAGGGAGTACCCCTGTGTGGATATAGACCGTCGCAGCCGTCGTTCGGCCGAACCGGAGGACAGCTTGGGCAATCTTGTGTTCGCGATAGTGCCGGAGAAACGGCCGTTCAGGAATCCCGTAGTCGAGGTCTGTTCCCTTCCCCTCGTCACCTCTAACCGCCGTGTAGCCTTCCATTGCGGCCGTAATCTGAAGCGGACGGTCTCCCGGGTGGGGGGAACCGAGTACGACCCCCACCTCCGTCCCTGTGAAGTCGTTGCTACTCCGGAGCGCGCCGTAGTGTTTGACGTCCGCAATTCGGTCAGTCACTCGTTCGATGTCGATAAACGGCTCACTGGGTGGCTCCTCGAAGAGACGCTCAGCTGCACTCTTGGTCGTGATGACGCCTGGTGTTGTATCGTGGCGATTTACGACCGCCTCGATCACCCCAAAGTCGCCCCGTCGATTGACGTATTCACCACTGCTGTATGGCTTGACGTGCGAGGTCGTTTGTACGAACTCGTAGCCGATGACGTCACGGAGATACCGGGCCCGACAGTCATCGCAGAGGATCCGCCAACTCTCTATATTGTCGACACCGAGCCGTCCGCGCCAGAGTTCTTCGACCGGCGTTCCGTCCAGTCCAACTACTGCTCGAGCAGCATCAAGAGTCGGCGGCCGTCGAATGACGACCCGTGATTCGGCGTGATCGTAGACAACCTGTGATCCGTCTGGAAGCTCGACATAATCAAGTCCTGCTTCTTCCCGAAGTTGATCGTCCCAGTCATACTCCGTCGGTGCGGTATCGCCAATAATCGGTCCGCCAAGTTCGAGCATAGCGAGCACTGCAGTCGGGGCCTCGGCATGACCGTCATCATCGTCGACTGCCTCCGTTGGACGGGCAATAGAGGTGTTATCTGAGAGTTCGTCACGAATCGCATCTCGTATCGCCTCCATCCCCTCATTTGTTGCAGCTCCAATCAACCCGAAGTGATTGTCTATCGGCAAGTCGTCGTTCTTGCTGAGAAAGGTTGAAATCGCTGTTGAGAGTTGATTTGCGTCAAACTCCGTTCGATAGGCGGTTCCTGGGTCTTCGTCGAAGATGACGACGCGGTCGTCTACGACGCGATCAAGGGCGGCGTGGGCTGGCCCGCCGACGATGACGTCTGCCGCCTCGACCGCGTCCCAGCGTGCGAGGTATGGACAGTCACCGTCTTGCATACAGGGCAGCACGTCCTGCAGATAGTAGTGAAGATACGTCGGTGAGGCGCCCCGCGACCGATAGTCGTTGATTCGCTCGGCCCAACCGGATCCGTGATCTCCTCGCCGGGTTGGACAGTCCCGGTCGAGCGTTGGAACTTCAACTACCGCTTTCTGATGCTCGGCAGCGAGATTGAGGTGTACGTCTCGCGTCTCGTACCGGTGCGTGAGGATTGCAGCTGGGACGTCTAGGTCGAATGCGGTCTCTGTTGCATGTCGTGTTTTCCCGATCGTAGGGAGGCCGTCGATAATTACTGGTGGTGCCTGCTCGTCGTCGAGCTGTGTCTCGATTGCCTCTTGAATCCCATCTCGGCACGCATCCCAGACGGTTGCTTGAGTGAACTCGCCCTGTTGGGAAGCTGCGTGAGCACCCCGGCAGCAGTCATCAGGATCAGCACCAGCCATCTATCTGATCATAGGGTGGTGACGAGTTAATCGTCTCGATTGAGCGACTGGTTAGAAACTGATCACCCCTTTGAGGGTGGAGCATGTAGGTACGGCGTTAGAGTGTTCGATTCAGGACGTTCGCGTACGTAACCTCTCGATACAAGTGCGTGCATAGACGAGGATTCTCGCTGGGTACACCCCTAACTATCGAGTTCCTCCCCGGCAATCTCGAGGAGCTTCTGGAGTCGCTCGTTGAAGTCGTCCTCGAACTCGGTATGGAGAGATTCGTCGTACATCCGTAGAGTACGAGAAAGGCCGATGGCGGCCAGCCAGTCGCGGAACTGATTGCTATTCATGTCTGCAACTGGCATGTCCAACGCGGCGGAGCTGGAACCAGCTGCCCAGAGGCGGAGCAGATCTAACTCCTTCACCATCGCGAGACGGGCGAAATCTGCGAAGGCAGCACTCACTTCTCGCGACAATTGGGTATACGAAACCGAGTCTCTGTCCAGCTCTTGCTCTCCGTTCAGTAGGTCGTTGACGTACGAGAGTGAGCGCAACGAGAGGAAGCCCTCGCAATCGACGGCCATCGGAGGCTCGTTTTCTGACTCTGCAATATCAGAAAGCGCCTGACCACATGACCCGCAGTAGTGATGAATGTCTTTGACTTGGTCTCCGCAATTCGGGCAGTAAGGCATACTGACTACTGCAACTTGCGACTACACAGACTTTGCTAAGGATCTCTTTTCAGGACGGATTATAGATAGGGGGCCGATCTGACCTTTCCCACCCACGACTCGATAGTATAGTGAATGACGATTCATTTTGGCTTTCAAAATAACAGGAGAGGGTCGATTCTGAGAACCTCGTTCGATGCCGGGCCATCCTCTTAACATTCGGGATTCTGTGAATCAGTGATTCACTGATCGGCGTCTTCCTTGGCGAGTTCGCGAATCTTCTCCTTCGTTTCCTCCTGGTGCTCGCCGAACGCCACCTCGAAAACACCGCGGTAGAAGTGCTTGTTTTTCTCCAGCGTGATATCCTCGCGTTTGAGCTGCTTTTTCAGGCGAGTGAACGTGATCTCGATGTCCTCGCTTTGCTCCGGTTCAACGTATATCGTGGCTGAATCCCAATCTTCGCGGATGTTCAGCGGTTCGTCATCTGTCTCTCCTGCCTCACTGGTCGACGAATCAGTATCGGTCGTGGATGCGGTTCTCTGCTGATCTGATCGATCCTCGGTTGCTGCCGCAGTTTCACGACCCTGTTCTTCCGACTCCTCTGACGTCTCTGTGGTCTCCTCGTCTGCGACCGCGTCCTCCTCATCCACCTCGTCTGAGGGATCCTCGAACCGCTCGTCCATTCCCCGGGGCATTCTTACGCCTCCACCTGCGTTTTGTCAAACGCTCGTTCCATCGTCTCCGCAACCTCCAGAAAGAGGTCGCGCTCTACTTGCTGGTCGTTCGCGTCTTCCCATCCGAAAATATCTCGTCCGTTGTCCCACGCACGCTGGATTGCTACTCGCATCGGGAGTTTGAAAATCGGTGCCATCGACGCGAAGGACTCGTCGAAGGAGTTGAGGAACTTTTGCGACTGACCGTCGTCCCGGTACATGTTCGCCAGGAGTCCAACGATTGCGATCTCGATCTGCTGGTTGTCCTCGATGGACTCCAGTTGGTCCCACAGATCGTCAAGTGCATCCCGTGATGTTGCTTGGGTCTGTGCAGCCAGGAAGACGTTCTGAGCCGCGATGAAGGCCGCGTCCGTCAGGACTGAGAGGTCGGGAGGGCAATCGACTACGATAAAATCGTAGTTGTATCCGTCGTCAACCATCTCTTCGAGGGCGAGTTTCAGCGAGAGACGAGCATTCGCATCGTCCATCCAATCTCGAGCAAGGCCCATGTCCTTATGACTGGGAATCAAGTCGAAGTTCAGATGGTCGTACTCATCGGCTTCGATCACGATCTCTGAAAGACTAGTATCGTGCGTGCGCGGATTGTCGACGAGTACGTCGAGTAAGTTCTCGTCATCGGTGACTAGTGTGTTGGGGAGTTCGTTCTTCGGGCTTGATGGGTCGTTGTCGTCGCCCGGACCCAGTCCAAGCCCCTTCGTCATGTCGGCTTGTGGGTCCATATCGATTGCAAGAACATCGTGGTCGCGAGTGGCCAGCGCCGCGGCACTGTTGATCGTCGCCGTTGTCTTTCCTGTCCCGCCTTTCTGGTTGCCGAAGGCGATCGTGGGGATTCCAGTCGATGGTGTGACGCCCCATCCACGAGGTGATTCGGTCATAGTTCGATCATTGAATCAATGACTCATAAATCCATGTCAGACACTCAGTTGTATCTCTCTCAATGCGATTCTGTCGGATATCGGCGTTTGAGGGGCTGAGAGTTATGATCACCTCTTCCCCGACCACTGTCTTCGAATCATTGACTCACAGACTCAATGATTCACAACGTCAGGATTTCACTGATTCATCGATTCAATAATTTCGTGATACGGGTCTGCTGTTCCTGAGTCCTCAATTCAATGCTTCAGGCGCTCACTGATTCAGTGACTCAATGAATCTCTGAGTCGGTGAATTGACTCTCTCCATGATGGCAAATGACGCTATGGATCATGGACTCTTTGATTCTTAACTTCCAGAAATCAATACTTCATTGAATCTGTGACTCTGTGACTCATTGATTCAGTCATCAACCGAGGACAGACATTTGGAATGGCTCGACAGATGGGTTGATGTTACGTTCTCTCTCCGAAGGCTGCGTTAAGTTGGTCTCGCATGAACTCTCGTCGGACTCGACGAGCACGCGAATCAGACAGGTAATTTTGCATCACTACCTGAGGATCGCTACTACCTTGCTCTGCAGCGATTTCGTCAACACCTTCGAGAACGCCTTCGAGGACTGCTGTATAGGTGTCGTACCAGAATCGACGACAGAGCTGTGGACTCGGTCGTTCACCCTCGATCCGCTCGGGGAGATCTGCTTCCAATGCAAGATTTTGGAACCAGTTCCGGATTGTATCTCGGGTCACGTACGGCGTTTCTCCCTGAGAGGAGGGGAACAGGTATCCAGTCCACGTATCGTCTTCCGCTAGCTCGTCGATTCGGGAGTCGAGCACGTCCATTCCGTACAGGAGAGACACCTCACCGGGCCCGTTCTTGCGGCTCTCGAACGTGATGAAGGGGATGTCGTCTTCGGGAACGTCACGGTGGAACTGCGATACATGGAGTGCGGCGACCTCACTCGCTCGTAGTCCCCAGCCAGCTAACGCCACCACGAGCAGCTGTTCTCGCGTTGTCTCCGCCGCCTGCATCAGCTCTCGGATATGACTTGCCGAAAGGGACGGTGTCGGGGAATCTTCGACTTCCCACTTGAATTCGTCGTAGAGGCCGCTTGCAGGGTTCATCGAGGCAACCCGCCTACCGACCAGATGCTGATACCACGCGTCGACGACGCGCCGCACACGCTGGAGCGTCTGGGCACTGTACTCTCGCTCAGCTCCCTCGTTCAACCAGTCGAATGCTGCATAGACCGCGTCAACGGCTTCGTAGGCTGGATTCTCTTGGTCTCGTTGAATCGGTGTGAGGAGGTCGTCTGTACCGTTTGCCTCTCGGTAAGCACGGACGTAGAGATTCAGTCGTGTTCGGAGGGCGTCGACGGACGACGTCGCAAGACTGTATCGTGATTTCCGTCGGTTGAGGAACTTTTCGAGGGCGTCGATTGTCGCATCGTCCGTTGTTGCCCATGAGTAGCCTTCTTCACCGTCACCAAGCCCGAGGTCCTCGGCCCAGAACTCACCGAACGAACGGCCGTGATGGCGACGGAGAGCCGCGAGGAATGACCGGGCATCGTGATCTCGAAACCATTGATGGGTGGGTTTCTCGCTCGACGGGTCGATATCCTCTGCTTCGAGGCAGGGGGCGATCTCGTCCCAGTACAGCTCCGTGAAGTCCTCGAGCGAACACGAGGTCCATCGGACACCATCGAATGATGGCACCTGCTCAGCGTCGGTCTCGCCCTCCTGTTCGACATCAGACCGACTCATGATCGTGTTCTCTGCAGGCCTCGACCGGTTGCAACTGGGTTTCTGCAGAAATTGGCTAGAAGCCCAATCGCGCTGCAGTATGGCGATTCTATGAGTGGCATATTCGGGTTACTCCGCGTTTCAGTCGGATTCCTTATCAGTTTGTGGGTTCGGCTGACCGGGAGAGTCTGCGTAACCCACGACTAAACCCACGATAATATGCGCCAAGCGAATAAACTGTATATTGCGATATAGACTTCTCGGGAGGATTGAGTTTCAGAGTTTCGGAGGATGAGATATTTTCGCGTGTTTTCGGGGTATATCGTGGCTAGGACAGGCCACATCGGTGGCGTATCAACTATCTTTCTCGGTGAGGTACCATCGAATGCGCGAAAACAGCCTAAAATTTGACCTCTCGCAGAGTGTCACCACTCACGATGGGCGGCCCGAGTCGGCGTTAAGCCTTAATCCGGTGGGATTAGTGCTGAACAAACTAACTCGACACACTCACCAGCCGTCAGAACCGGCGCGTAGTCCATCTTGCCGCCGACATACGCCTTCAACAGGAAATCGGTGAGTCGCCAGATATTGTGCAGCAGAACCGCGAACACGAAGTAGAACAGCCGGACGCGGTAGTCCTTGGAAGACGTCTTCGCTAAGAAGTCGTTCTTGATGCTCTTATATTCGTTTTCGATCTGCCAGCGACGGCTGTAGCGGCGGCAGAACGTCTCAGCTTCCTCAGGACCCACCGAGAGGTTCGTCGCAAAGACCGCTGTGCCTTCTCCTTTCGTCGAGGGAACGTACAGGAACTGCATCGCGTGCGACCCATGATCGACATGGACGGTCGCCGATTCGACGGCGACCTGTTGTCCATCTTCCTCTATCGCCTCGATGATCTCGCGTTCGGTACTGTGAACCCGCTTCGGAATGAGATAGTTCACGTCAAGGTTTGAGAGCGTCTGGTACACCGCTTTCGAGTCAAACTCTCGGTCGCACAGCACCATCTCAATGGGGACGTGCTCCTGTGCACGTCGAACGAGCCGTCGGACTACACGATGAACTCGATTCGGCGGGTTCTGGTCCCACGAGGAACTCTCGCGGATTGGTTCGACGGCAAGAATCAGCGGGATATTCCATCCGACAACCGAGAGCGTAGCAAATTTGAACGCTCTTCCCTCACCGTCTTTCGTCCCACTGACCATCGGCATTCCCTCTACGTTACCGAAGTAACGAATTGTCGTGATATCAATCGCGACGGTGACTGGACGGCGAAACGAGGATTCCGATTGAATTATCGAGAGGAGTCGGTCTGTCGCCTGTCGAAATCCCTTGAGTAGGCTCTCCGGGTCGAATTGCTTGACGGCTCGGAGGTGGGTGTCTCCGTGGGGACCGTACTCTTTGCCTCGTCGGAACTTGAACCGGGCCGCACCCTGTGGAGTGCCGCACCCGACCATTCCGATGAATGTCTGAAGTTCAAAAAATCGCGTGTCCTCGTACGTCGCGTTCTGAGCTCTCCCGGAGTCGAACGGACCGAAGCCATGCTCACGAGCGAGCCGGGTTGTCCGGAAAATTTCCTCATCGGAGAACTCGGTGGTGGCTTCAGACGCTTCAGAATCACCCTCGGGTGATCTTCTCACTTCCTCCAGCGGTCGTACTTCTGGGACAGCGAGGTCTTCATTGTAAACCTCCCTGACCAGTAAGTGTGCGCTGGCGGTGATATACCCTCGAACATCATCGTCGAAGCGGTTGTGCCACGTCCGAGAGATAACTGATTCGTCTGGGACTCGTTCAAGTCCGAATACGTCTGCAAGTTCCGGGTGACGTGTAAGAGACCGATAGCTGTTTCCGGTAACTTCCAAATAGAAGAAGAGTTTGAGCATACCGCGAAACGAGTACGACGCGGGATGCCACTCGGGATACCCATCATCGAGCGTCTCGATCTGAAATTTGAGATTGGCGAGAGTAGTGTAGAAATCCGTACCCTCTCGGAGGTGTTTGCGGAATTCAAGTGCGGCAACAAACGCATCGGTCAATCGGCGGCCACGCTGTTCCATCGGTTTGTCTTGCAGATTAATCATTAGCAGCCGTGTTGGCTCTTCCTTTGTACTTCCTATGGATTCGACGCCCTCCGAAAAATCGATTTCCGGAAAGACATACCCAAGAGTACCTATGTTTGCCGCTCACCCGGTTATCCGAACGGACAGGGCTGACAGACCTAACTCAAAGTCCTAAGCTACGTCACCATATCGGGGTACTGAGGCTGAAGGTTTTCTTTTTCCGTCGGTTATCGACTTGCTCCGGTGGCAACGAGGACACCCTCGGAATCACTAACTGGTTCCACGTCAACGAGCGTAAAGCCCCCATCGACGAGCAGGTTCGAAACAGTCCTCATTCACGGGAGTCTGTCACAATCATCGCGTGACTCCGGCGGACCAAAGGACATCCTGTCCGCAACGACAGGTCGTTCTCGGCGTACTGTAGTATTATTTTTATATTTTAGATGTGTTTGTTCAGGAAAATTTAGTCGTGAAGAATGTCGTATTCACTAAGCGTGATGCTAAGTCCGAAGGCGGTGTGTCGTGCCTCCTCGGCCGCCGTACCGGCGGTTATTGACGCGGGGTGGTCGTCCCGCGGTTCCAACAGGCGCGGATCGCTTCAAACTCACTCGCTGCGTGCTCAACACGGTAGGTGGTGCGTTTGTTGAGGTAGTACCCCGATCAAGAGTATCGAGTCCGAATACTCTCTTATGAAATTTGATTTACTTATTCTCCGCGGGGTCATACGATGAAAGTTTCAAATATTCTCCATTCTCCTCGGAGTCTAATTCTGCTACAACATTTTCTTTTTCTTCCGCAGACATATCAATATAGTGGTGAGTGTGGTCGTGCCTGGCGAATAGAACACGTCCGTTGTTATCTGTTAGTACCACCTCGATAAGTGCAGGAGTCATCAACTGTAGTGACGCGATAATCGCCGGAGTTGCATCGTTTGTTTCACCTGTAATTACATTATCGACCTCTCGATCAATTTGGATACCTTCGCAGTAGTTCAACAACAGATCAACAGCGACTGGGTTTTGCTCAGAGAGCTGACTGTACATCCCGTTTATTTCAACTTGGCCAAGAGAAGGGTTTGTCCGGAGAACGGCCTGAAGATAGTCGCGTACAATCTCGTTCTGCTTGTTTTTCGAGATGTCTTTGCTGATTTCTATGAAATACCTCTTCATGCTATTTAATAACCCACACACTCATAAAAAAGTTCGCCAACTGCAGGGCTTACCTCACGGCGGCGGCGGGACAATCGGGATCAACCACGCAGCAATGAGGATGTCAATTAGTGTCTTGATTCCGAACGCCAAGATTCCCGCGACCGCCGCAAGGGCAACGGCGTCCCCACTTTCATCCGCGAAGTCTTGAACTTCTTCGTTGAATTCGTGGAGGGCAGTCGATACCCAATCCGATGCTCCGCTCGGATTGTATCTGTCTTGGCAGCTGTTGAGACAGAACTCAAACCCGGGAATTTCACTCTCCCAAGCTATATAACACTTCCCCGAACCACCGTTGTATTCGCCGATGTGTAAATTAAAGATTGAATCCCCATTTTTGTACAGTTCGAGATTCATGTGGGCAACATTTCCGCCATACGGAATACAGGGTGCTCCGGGGAGCGGGTGATTGTCGGCCCTGACCTGGATATTGTAATCCCCGCTAGTCAGCATCTTGATAATGTCACCCATCTACTTTCCTCCACTCTGAGCGTATTTTTTCACGGCCGCCGCCGCGGTTTCACTCAACGCAGGGTGGTTGAGGAGTCGGGTGAGGTCAAACTGGATTTCCTCTGGTTCCGAGGTGCCATCAGAAATCCTTAGTTGCCGATCCTGTCGGTGAAAAATAATTCTCCCATTCTCAAACAGAGGAAATGAGTCCAACCCATAATCGGTTTGCTTCATTAGTTTCCCACCTGGGTTGTATGTGTGGATAGACCCCGACAAAGAAAGAGCAAGGCGGTTCCCTTTATCATTCCATGTCGGATGCATGGGAATTCTGTCGCCTGCATATGCAACATGTTCAGCGTTCCCAGTCTTTATTACCAAGCTGATATCACCGTCTTTATTCCTGATAATCGCTTCTTTGTCACCCTTTGGGGACGACACTCGCTGGATCTCAATCACCCCCTCTGGTGAGGTGGACGCCTCCGCAAATTGGCTGCTCACAAGGACACCAACTGCAGACGTACCGAGCGCATGCAGGGCTGTTCGCCGATTTATCGATGGATTCGTGGTTTCTTTATCCATCCATTTGTCTTTCATATCTCCCTACCATAAATAGATTTTGAATGACTTGCCATCGCAAAATTCGCAGTTGGTTTTCGAATGCTCTTGGACAGTGTCAAGATCAAATACGACGAGTAGGTTGACAACGAAGTTGTCGCCGGATCGATGCAGTCGTAATACTGTCGTTTCAAACGCTAACCGCTGGTGGTATTCAGTACTGCCCGCACAGTTTTATTGAAATCCTGTTCTCGAGACACAGCACAGTATGAAACAGCCAGGCACTGAGCAGCGCTGACTGTTTTCCATTGTTGAGGGTGGTTTCAGTATTCTTGTTAGATTATATCACACTATAGCGACAATTCCTGCCTGACGGTTTCTTGTAGTCCCCATCGGGTGCAAAAAGGACTAAAGGGGAGAAATCAACTGTTGACTCTCTATTCAGAAAGTTTCTTATGAATAGAAGGCACGCATCAAAACCATCCTCCGAGGTTGTGGAGTTTGAGATTACAATATGTCATTCTCTCCGATAGACATTTGACCACGGCTATTATTGGATTACAAAATATGGTGGATGTCGAGTCTGTTGCCGTATTCAGTTGCGAAATGGGTGAGGAAATCGAAAATCCGACCCCAGATCTTGTTGGTACACTTGACGGGGACGATCTAGTCACTGATGCTGGTGCAGAAGCCGAGCGTATTGTCGCAAGTATGCTGCGGGACACGCTAGGACGACGTTACAATAGTGACGACACGAAGAACGCCCGAAATCACATCTTCACCGATGCCGCTCGCAGTGCATCGGTAAATCTTGAGGGGGAGGGACGTACGACTGTGGAATTACTGGAAAAAGTGCGGGACGGGAGTGATATCGAAAGCGCTGGAGAGTCTCTTTCTCAGCTCTATCTTAATGAAGCACGCTCTGTCTCTGACCTTCTCATCTACACTCAATTTAGCGAGTACGACGAAACATTCGCAGCGATTCTGAAAACTCCCTATCTGGAAGGCGCTCACGAAATCGACCTCGACCACGAAGATACAGAAGCAGTCTTCACCGAGAACGAGCGCGTTATTCAAGAAGAGACCGACAAGAGCGTCGTCTATCCCAAGTACGACAAATTTGAGGAGGTAATCGACGAAGATAGTGCACAGCTGTATCAGGAAGGAGGAGCACAACACTACGCCAAGTATTGGTACGGCTTCCTGAATCTCAAAGCAGCGCCGCACCCGGACGAACTAGTTGAATCCGCAATCAAGCAACGTGCCAGCGAAAGTGAAACCTCGGCAGCTTTCTCAACGTATCAGGACTTCACTGATGGGGGTCCAATCACGCTGGATGATGAGGACGGAACAGAGGTAAACGTCGATCAGGGGGACGTTAGTGTTCGAATTGCAGGGAAATCGATTCGTGTGTCAATAAGCGAATTGCGTGACAGTGATAACGTCCAACTCGCACGAGACGGTGATCAGTTTTATCTGCTACTTTCTGACCTACAGCCGGAACTCACAGTCGGAAGTGGGAATGGAAAGCGCTCGTTGGTCGACGACCTGTCTAATGTTCCTGACATCCGAGACCTGTTCTAGCCTATTCAAATGACGCCTCGTGAGTTCATTCAAAGGATAGTCGCAGTTTCGAGTACCGGATCAGTCAATGATGAAGCCCTCTCTAATCTCTCGATCAATACTGAGGCCAGCTCTCTGCCCGAGGACACATTCAAAAATCTATTCGAGGCTTGGGATTCGTTTCCTGCGTATTTTAGCGGCTTTCGCTTGATAGCTGATGATCAGCGATTGTTCGAATTGTCTGGGAGAGAACTCAGCGTAAACGACGAAGGGATAGAGGCGCTCGCTGACCGCGATCTGGACCCTGCCGTCGATGTCGATTATTATCGTGATGGGTTCGACCGGTACTATCCAGACGAGATTCGGAACGCTGCTGGCTTGATTTATGAATTTGCATCAAAACTCAACGATGCGAGTACCCGCGTCACTATCGAGATAGGCCTTCAAAAGGGGACGATTGCTTCCGACCTTCTCGGCGATGAGTTAACTTTTGATTTTGATTTGAACCCTCTCCTCTGGTGGACGCCATCGGATTTCTTCGAATGGATCGGAAGTCACAGCCCACATGAGGTTGCAGCTGAGCTCTTCGAATACGAATCCTTCCCTGTGTTTCTCTTTCTTCAGAATGCTCCAGATGAGATCTTCCCCGTTCCAATGTGGACTGCGAGTAGCGTTGAAACACTCCCAAAGGAGGAAGTCGAGGAGGCTGCCGACCAATACTTTGACTCGATGTCTGCTTCCCGAAAATTCACTCACTGGCGTGGAGATCTTTCACCAATCCACCCTTCGGTAGTTGAGGGCCTCTGGGAAACCTGCGACAGTGAACAAGTCTCACCTCTCTATGCATATTCTCTCTTAGGAGTTCTCTCCGCAGCTGTTGACCGCGACGGTCAGACGATGCAGTTCCAATTCTCTAGTGAACCTGAATTCAACCCCCGGATTGACTTGTCCGAGCAATGTGCAGAGTGGGGCAGGAATGGAATCTGTGCGATTAGTGACCTTCATCAATCGTTTGAAGCTGAAGAGAAAAAAGACGCATTTCGAGATCTCTGGCAGTTGGCGATAACCGAACACTGTCGAGGTACGGAGCGTGGCATCGAGATGCTCCCAGAGGTCATTGAGGACGTTAAATCGAGTTACCAGGATCTCCAGGTATCTGCTGTCGAAGAAAATTTCGAAGCTCTAAGTGATGTACTTGAAGACACGCAGACTTTGATGGCAGGATTGACTGAGAGGCTTTCGTCGGCAGCCAATGAAACTTCTCAAGATATCCAACGATTGACGTTCACACTCCTTGGTGCAATCGTCGCGAACATCTTCTTGGTACTCCGATGGAGCGACCGAGATCTGGTGCCCCCGTTTTCGATTTTTGTTCTTATTGTGATTGTTGGGTTCTACCTCCCTCTCATTCAGGGGAGAATTGAGGACCTGAACGACACAATCACAGAGGTGAAGAACGACTACGAATTCTACGAGAAGCACATCCGCCGGTTCAACAAGGATCTATTCCGGTTTGGTGATCTGGAAGAGCGGAAATCAGCATACGTGGGGTTAGCTGAAACGCAGCGTCAGCGGGCACAAACCCAGCTTCGAAGAGTCTTCTACGCTCTACTCACCGTCTGGTGTGGATTGGCAATCTGGTCTGGGTTCGCATTTTCGTTCGGACAACCGCAGTCACTTGCGTTAGCGGTCTCTGGTGTCGTGCTTGCAATTCTTTCTTTCGCTCCCACTAATGGACCGTTCGGGCACAGCGGCTACGAGTATTTTAGCAGAGCAGCGGCGATAGTCACTCTCGTCATCATCGGCCTTTCATTCGTTTATCCTCTCCTTCCGCTGTTTATCGGAATGATCCTGAATTTCTGATTAGGCTGCACCGACGACACATTTTTGAAACTCACCTGAGTCCGATAGTCCGTGTCAATTACACGAGCGAAGTCTATCGATTCTCTCTACGAGGAATGCAAGGATTTCGACCTTGTGCTCGTGCCGGACGCGCCGATGGCGAGTGCCCTGAACAGGCGTCTTGACCAACCACACTTCGGGCCGTTCGCGATTACACCACGGCGCCTGGCTGCTCGCCGCCGAGAACAAGCCGAGGATCGACTAGCGTTCCTCGAAATCATTCAGACGACTGATCTCAACTGGAAGGAGACGTCCTATGCGGTCGGGAACATCCTCCAGTGCTGGGAGTACCAGGGGACGGCTGAGGCTGTTCTCGATTACGAGCAGTTCGCGACGACGGCAACGCACACCGCTGTCGACTGCATCGCCGATATGGACACGACGTCCAAGCGCCTCACCGAGTACAGCATCGACGCCGACACGTCGGTCGCCGTCGTCGGGTTCAAACAGCTCACTGAACTCGAACGCTCGATCCTTCCTCCAGGCTACGAGACGATCGACCCGTTCACCGAAGAGTCGTTCGATCATCCACCGTTTCGAATTCTCGATTCACCGGCCGCAATCGTCGACGTTGTCCTCGACACGGTCACCCCCGAAAACGCCGGAGACGTGGCTGTCGTCCTCGATGCAGCTAGTCAGTATTCCTCGCTCGTTGAGTCGGCGCTGGAAGCTGCAGAGATTCCATATTACGGTGGTCCAGGATTCAATGACGATGCCCGTCACCGCGCATTCCTACAGCTCCTTCGAAGTGCCCACGCTGGCCGGGATACGCGAGTAGGCGACGTTCGACCACTCCTCACCCAACTCGGGATGCCTGTCGACATCGAGCACGACGAGAAGCGTCTCTACGACCTCGACCACCCGGAAGTAGACTGGCTCCTTGAGTTCCGCAATGAGATTCCTTCCCGCACATTCGAGGAGGCCATCAACGAATACGAAGCAGTCACGGACGCCTCTATCGACGCCTTCAGAGAGGAACTCGCGACGATCGGTCTCCTTGACGACGTCGTCACCGAACCGGCAGTTGACCGTCTTGAGTTCTACTTGCAGTCGTACGAAGTGCCTGTGGATCGGGAGAACGAAGGTGTCCTATTGGCAGATGCAAAATCGGCTGCTCACGTCGACCGCGCCGTCGTCTTCTATCTCGCCCTTGACGAAGGTTGGACACATTCGTCGCCTCGTCGCCCGTGGGTCGACCGAGATCAGGAGTTCGAGCGGAACATCCGGCAGTTCCAACTCCTCCTGCAGAACGGCGTCGACCAGTACTACCTCGTGCAGGACACCGCCGGTGGAACGCCCGTCACCCCGTGTCTATACTTCGAGGAACTGTTCGATGAGGAGTTCGACCGATTCAGTGATTTGGACTCACTGCAGCATTCACGGGCGTCTCGAACGACACAGGACGGATTCGAAAAAGAACCACTCGATGTCTCCCACGAGGACGTCACCGCACTCAGCCAGTCAAGCCTGAACTCCTACGTCAACTCACCCCGCGATTACTTCTTCAGCCGACTCGTCGACAACCCGGACAAGGACCACTTTAGGGAAGGGAACCTGTTCCACGACTTCGCGGAGTTCTATGTCTCGCATCCGGACGCCATCACGTCTGATACACTCGACGATGTAGCCGCAGCCATTCTCGACGAAGTCGACCCGTTCCTCCGGGGCGTCGACCGGGAAGTCCGACTCACCAAGTACCGTGTCGGCCTCCAGACCATCGTTGAATTCCTGAATGCAGACTCGCCTCACGGTGACGGCCTGGTGACGCCTGACGGTGGTCGGGGAGAGAACTTCTTCGCCGAGTATTACGACCGCCCCATCGATGCATCGCACACCGAACGCTGGTTCGAGAACATTGATCTCGGGTTGAAGGGCAAGATCGACCTTGTTCACAGCCCGACCCGACTCCTCGACTACAAGAGTGGCACAAAGAAGTCAGCATACTCAATTGTAAAGCATTCGGCGCTTGATCCACCGAGCGACAAACCAAACTTCCAGGCGTTGCTGTATCTCGCTCACCAGCGGACTGAGCACCCGGATGAGGAACTGCGATTCACGTTCTTCCACTTCCTCGAAACGCTTGACGATGTGGTGACTGGGGATGGTTCTCTCGAAGACTGCCTCACTACGGTGACCTACTATCCAGTCACCTTCGAGGAATACATCGCGAGCCAAGCTGTCTTCACCGAACTGCAGGAAGACGCCGCGAACGACTGTAACAAGACCTTCTCGAAGTCGACGTACGAAATCTATCGGGCCGTGTTGGATGCGTACGAGTTCCCGGACACCAGCGACAGCGACGAACTCATCGACTCGGAATTCGGCGACGCACTCACCGAGCGACTGATCGCTGATGTCGGGAACTACAAGTATGTGAAAAAGGGCTGTAAGCAGGCACTGCGACACTTGCTACGGATCCGCAACCAGAACTACTTCACCGGCGACGTGGACGCATTCGAGCAGTTCGTTCGAGAGCGCCTTTCGGAACTGAACACTCGCCGTGCGGGTGACGAGCGCTTCCCAGTTCAGGGACTCGGTGGCGATCCAAACTATCGGTACGTGGACAACCGCGATTGCATCCTGGAGGGTGAGTCGCGATGACTGCACCAAACGACCAACAGCAAGACCTGATCGACAGCAAACGGGGCATCCACGTCGTCGACGCCGGCGCAGGGACTGGAAAGACGTTCACCGTCACCCGACGCTACGCCGAAATCGTCGACCAAGACGACGTGGTGCCTGAGGACGTCCTCCTCGTGACGTTCACCAATAACGCGGCGACGGAGATGAAGGACCGAATCGTCGCCCACTGTGACTACGGGATGCGTGAACTCTCGGACGCACCGATCCAGACGTTCCACAGCCTCTGTCACGACATCCTCATGGAGCACGGCTTCGAGGCACCGACGCTCCTCGGCATCGACGACCGCATCACTGGGTCCACACGTGTCCTCGAAGACGAAAACGTCGAGAAGGCGCAGTTCCGCGAGTTCATCCGTCGGTTCAGCGACGACCACTCCGAGTACGACGACTTCTTCCGCGCTATCGAGGAACCAGTCGAACTCCTCGGTTTGATAAATCAGCTCGCGGCGAAAGGTGTCTTCCCGACGGCCGATGGCTGGTACCGGAACGGCGAGCGGCATCTGGACGGTGATTTCGATGCGTTCCGCGAGATCTTCGACGAGTTGAACCTGCCCCGAAACGACGGGAACAAGCAGTCGAAGCTTCGCTCGAAACTCGGAGGCTACGGGGACGACAAGTGCTATCTCCCAGACGCGCCCGAGGAGGACGAGATCCGTGGCGGGTGGGGTGAGAAGCAGGTTCCTGCGGCAGTCGCACGACTAGTGTTTGACGAACAGCGAGAGGAACTCAAGAACTTCGTTCACGACGTCTACCACGAGTACCTTGAGTTCGCACTCAGTCGGAACTACCTCAACTTCAGCTTCCTGCAGCTGTTCGCGTTCGTCCTGCTCTGTGACGACCATCGACTCCGCGACGATGTCGCGTTCGAGTACGTGATGATCGACGAGTTCCAGGACTCTAGTGAGATCCAGTTCAAACTCGCTCTCCTGCTCGCGAACACGAACAACGTCTGTGTCGTTGGCGACTGGAAACAGAGCATCTACTCGTTCCAGTATGCTGCCGTCGAGAACATCACTGAGTTCGAATCCCGGCTGGATCGGTTCGTCGACGAACTCAATGAGGACCACGAGCGAGTGTCGTGGGCGACCCGCCCGATCATCGATATCGAACTCGTCGAGAACTACCGGTCGACGCAGGACATTCTTGACTTCTCCGAGCACAGCCTAGTGACGCCCGCGGCGAGCACAGACGACGTCGACGAGACGGCCGTGCGAGATAGAATTGTGTCACTCTCATCGAACGCATCGCACGAGAACTCACAGATAGAGGCGATTCAACACGAAGACGAACACGAAGCCGTTCTGACCAAGATTCAGGAGATCGTCGGGAACGATGCGTATCAGGTCGAGGAGGATGGGGAACTTCGTCTGCCAAAGTACGGTGACATCGCCGTTCTCACCCGGACTCGTGACTTCGGCCGAGAACTCCTCTCTGTCGCCGAGGCGTATGGGTTGCCGATGGCATATGAAGGAGGCATCGAGTTGTTCCGGTCTGACCCGGCGAAGCTTCTCGTGGCGTGGCTGCGAATCCTCGAATCCGACGCGGAGCGGGGATGGGCAGTCGTGCTTGAAGAAGCTGGCTACACGCTCGACGAAGTCAAACACGTCCTCGATAGCGAGGAGTACCCCACCAACATGCAGGCGTTCAAGTCGGAGCTTGCGGCCCTGGAGACGGTCGGTGGGGTTGCCCAGCGTGTATTCTCCCAGTACGACTACGACGGGGCCTACGCCGACGTGCTGCTGACGACGATTCAGTCCGTCCACAGCGCGACGACATTGACACGAGGTGACCTCATCCGATTCATCGAACGCGGCATCGAGGACGGAAGCACCCACGAGGTCCACGCGAGCGCCGGTATGAATTCGGTGACGGTTCAGACCATCCACGCGGCCAAGGGACTCGAGCACCCCATTGTCGTGCTCGCGAACATGAACTCCCATTGCTTCCCACCGTCAGGCGGGAACAGTAACGCGATCACGTTCGACGATCCGATTGGACTACGCCAGCGAAAGCTCTACGCCGATGATCACGGGTATCCACATATTCACGACAACTGGCGGACTGACGTCCTCCGGAAGTGTCTGCCGCGTGGATACGACGAAGAGCGACGCTTGCTCTACGTCGCGATGACGCGGGCTGAGAGCCATCTCGTGTTCGCTGCAGGCGAGAGCCCGAACACGTTTATTGAAGAGCTCCCGGTCGACCTCGAGGAGCTGGAACCCAACGTTCAGGAAGACGATATCGACGAGACGACGCAGGCACACTTGCAGATTTCCGTGCCGACGCCGGACGGCCCGGTCGGACACTCGCCGCACACGCTCATGCGCGACGATGTGTTCGAGGATGTCGACGACGGAAGAGGGACCGCGTTCGGAACGCAGACCCACGAATTCGCTGAGCGGTACGTACTTGAGGGGGACGTCGAATCCTCGAACGACGACGAGCGTCACATCAAGTCGTTCCTGGACTCCCTCGATGGAGAACTCCGAGTCGAGGAGGACGCCTATCTCCCGCTCACTGTCGATGGCGAACAGGTCACCATCTCAGGAATCGTCGACCTCGTTCACATTCGTCCCGATACCGTCGAGATCATCGACTTCAAGACTGACCTCGGACGGCACGCTGAGGATGAGTATCGGAAGCAACTCAGCGTGTACTATCATGTGTTGTCTGAATGGTTCCCTGGCCGAGACGTGACTGCAGGTATCTTCTATACCGCCGAAGGGGATCGCGTTAACATCGATCCACTCACGAAAGCGGACCTAGCCGCACTGATTGGACAAGAACAGCGTTCGGAAGCCAGCGTTGTCGAGTAGTCTTACCGCAAATTCAGATATCCTCTACACAACGTCTTCGAACATGGTTGGACTTTGTTCGGGGACAAATTGTTTGACAAAAACGGATTCTTCAGAGTAGAGAAGAACATCTGCGCACTCAGCACTGATCGAGGTGAACTAAGGCTGTTTGATACTTGTCTGGAGCCATGCAAGCGTTTATACGGTAGAAGAGCCAAGATTAGGTTGACCAATGAGTCTTGATGAGGCGGTTGACGAAGCGCTCGCGACGTACAATATGTCGCGCAGCGAAGAGGCCGAAGAAACGGGCCGAACAGTCGCCACGCTCCAAGACTAACAGCGGCACTTATTCGAGGTTCCGAATCTTTTCAGCGAACTCTGTCTTCGATAGCCCTGGCGTTTCCTTCAGCTCTGGATATCCTGCCCGTTCGACGGCCTCCTCGACGAACTCAATCCAGAGTTCTTCGTGCTGCTCCGCATAGACGATCTTCGCCTCACTCGGGTACATATCCAGCTCGTATGCGGTCAAGTCGATTTCGACCGCGTGTTTCCGCTCAAGTGTTCTCGCGCCGAAGCGGTACAGGTGCTTGAAGAGGACGTTCTTCCGTCGAACGGTCAACAGCCGCTTCGATTCGTTGATGTACTCATTAACCCACTCCCGCCAGTCGTACGTCTCTGAATCGACTTCTATAGACGTTTCCGGCATGGAGAAGTTCGGATTCAGACGCCGGAGGTAGAACTGAATCAGTGCGACAGCCGTCCGGTGGTTGGCGTTCGGAAGTGCGTGTTTCAGAATCAGGTTCGAGGCGAGTCGGCCTGCAACGGCTGTTGCTGAGCCCTCCCACGACGTCCGATCAAGCACGTCCGGCAGCGCCTCGACGTCGATTTTCTTGTATGCCTCGACAGGAACGCCTTCTTCCTCCTCGTTCTGAGCGATGAGGGCGCGGTAGATCTCGAGCAGACGAACGACGATGGTGCTGTTGTCCTCGCTCATCTTCGCGAGTGACTCATTCAGGTTAAAATCGATCTCACGAACAGGCCCACCGCCGACGCGGGACGTATAGATGACGTAGAATTCTTCGTCGATATCGTATACCTGGACCTTCACTGCGACGTCGTCATCGTAACCGACGATCTGCGAGACGATTTCAACAGGGTCCGGATGTACGAAGTCAAGAGAGAATTGCTTGTCACCGGGATGGTGGTAGTAGACGTGGCCCATCTGCGTACACAGTACTCATCTGCGCTTATTAATCAAGTTCACGAGCGGATTGTCTCGCCGTGTACTATTCTTTCTCGACTCGGAGGAAGTTCAGCATGCATTCCTGCGGGAGGATCCCACCATGGTAATAACGGGCGTCGGTAAGTCCGCTTTTGCTGTTGTACTGTCGGGGTTTGGCAAGCAATCGAACTGACGTTTTCAGATATTCTGTCCCGGGTGTCTGACCCGTGACTCGGACGCCTGTTCCGGCGTCCTCGATGTCGTCTCCAGCGATTCGCCGATATTTGACCTCCCCATCTCCGTCGTAGCTAGAAATCGATTCCATTGTAGTCCCCTTCGGGAGCAGGACGAATCCGTGATCCGTCACGACGTAGATTCGATCCCAGTGTTCGTTCTCTAGCTTCTCTGTAATCAGATCGTAGAGTTCGTCGATGTAACTGGTGAAGTGACTCTCTGGATTGTCGAGTTCATTCTCACCGATGTCGTCGATGTCCTTGTCGTAGTAGGCGATTTGGTGGTGTTGCCACCCTGAATCGCGATCGTTCGGTACGTCCCATCCCTCTCGTTCAAGGACTTTCACTCGGTTTCCTTTGTTGTCGAGACGCTGGCCACCTCGTTCGACAGAGAGCTTCCCGTTCCGGAGTTTGACACGGAACCTGTGGGCTCGCCCCGGTGTGAGTGCAGCCATCCCGAACTTGGTCTCCGATGGAAGTGTGCTAACTCTGGTCTCTTCGGCGATCGAATAGTCTTCTCGAAGGCGGTTGGCTAGCTCCCGAGCGAGGTCTAATCGCAGCGCATCAATCAGAAATAGGGCGACTGTTTCTCCTGTTGCGAGATCCTGCTCGTTGTCAGTCCACCACTCGTAGGCAGCGTCTTTCCCCGCCAGAGGCGATCCAGTACTGAACGAACTGACTACTGCCTCGCTCATCTTCTCAAGATAGTTCATATACCGCGTCTCTAAGAGCTCGGCGCGAATCTCAGGGAGCGATTCCGTCGCCGGGTGAGAGTTGAGCAGTCTATCTTGCTCGGGTTCACCTGTGATCTCGAGTTCCAACACCCCATAGTCGATCTTCCAGGTTCCGTCTTCCTGATCGGCATACTGGTCGAAGGGGTCGAACGACTGGGACCGCTCTTCCCAGGCTGCAAACCGCAATTCCAACTCGGCTACTTGTTCGGCTTGTTCCCAGAGCGTCGTCCAGGGAATATCGTCCGGATACACTCCAAGAGCTTCTTGGCGTTCGTTCGCCCTTTCGACACACTCCGTGTACTTCCCCTCTTCTAATGATTCGAGCCAAGCATTCCACAGAGCGGCATCAAGGGCCCCATCAACCGGACAGGCCGCGAGCTCCCACGCATCGTCGGATGATTCGATTACGTCCCCCCAGTAGCTCTCACTCAGATAGCGCTCTGCCAACCGCTTGCTATGTCGGGAATCGACAATTCGTTTGAGTGGATTGATGTCGCCAAGGGTGCTACCCACGTTTCCATATCCCTCGGGGAAGGCGTCGACATCCAATCCCTCAGCGACGAGCCAGCGAGCAACGGCCCACTTCCAGACGACGTCCTCGATCTCCTCTGGTGTTTCAGCATTGTCTGCGGGAGCGACGTGCCTGTCTTTTAGCGACTTTTGCACTCGGGCAATCGTTTCATCATCCTTGTCGATTTCTGGCCATCCACCCTCGAGGAGGTGTTCTAAAATCTGGCCCTCTCCCTTTGTGATTATCTCACCGATCAGGTCCCCGTAGCGTGGAATTCCACCGCTTGCGAACTGAGTTTTGATTACATTCGCCGCAGTTTCGCGGTCAGACTCCGTCCCTCGCTCAACATCATAGATATCCCAGGGATTGACCTCATACAGCTCGGCAGTTAGCTGTTCGATCGTGAGTTCGATTTCACCGCCAGTTTCACGGATGTCTCTGAACCAGTCACGATTCTCCTTCGCTTGCGGGATGTACCAGACGTGGGGAGTCTCCGGTTCGTCGATTGCGTTTCTTCTCAATTCGAGAGGGAACTGTTCTGCCTCCGAGAACCCTACGCCGATCCGGTCTGCAGCAGCACGGACGACCTCTCGGAGATGTCCTCCGTCGTCCCACCAGACGACTCGAACAGCTGTCGCGTAGTCGTCAGGAAATTCATCTTCTAGATGAGCTTTCGCCTGGTCTTCGAGTGTCGTCGTCGGTTGCGATTTCATCGGTCTCCCTCCTCTGTATCGATAACCACAATAGTACCGTCACCTGGTTCGGTCACATCTGCCCAGAGCTCGTCGACAGATGGTCCGTCGTCATCTTGGTCATCATCGTCTTCATCATCGTCGTCATCATCGTCCGTTGACTGGAGCTTTGCATCGGCCTGTTTCACCAACGCTTCTGCTCGAGACGGTGTGACGAGGTCTGGTCCACTTAGCGCACGCTTCACCTGCTTCGTGATGAACGCCTCAGAATGTTCTGAGTTGAGTTCCTCGTACCGAGATTCGAGCTGGTTGTAGAGTGGACCATCTGGTTGATCCTCAAGTAGTCCTCGTGCCTCCTCAAGCTGGCTAGCTTCGCTGACTGCGTTCCCGGATGCGATATCGGATTCGGAGATGTCAGCCGCGGATTCAGCGATCTCATCGAGTTCTCTGAGTGACTCGAAATTCACTCCTGGAATCGTCTCGGTGACGGTGTCGATTTCCACGATTATGTCTTGATCCAGTAACGCTTGCTCGACCGCTGAACAGAGCTCCGAGATCGAATCCGCTTCAGGTGCGGTTCCCGTGAGAAGGTGGTAGAGTTCACTAATCTGTGAGGTACGGAAGTCCTGAGCCTCTGTCTGGTGCTTAGTCAGGCTCTCCTTGGATGGGATGCGCGACCCATCGACGGCGTCCTCCATCTTGTAGGTAATCGCAGCATCTGGGTACAGTGATCGCATCGTCTCGAGTGTACTGTTGAACTCATCCCAGAGCGGCTCCTCGCCCTCGAATAATGGTTCAGCTTTGTGGAACCACTCTGCCTGCGTTGGTACTGGCGATTCTGTCAGTACTGCATCGTCAAGTTCGCCACCTGCCATCCCTGGTTCTAATACGTCACGGAGCGCATCCAGTGTGATTTCTTCGTCAAACTCGAGACCCACACGAGCACAGATGTTCCGAATACCCGAACTATTCTTTTCTGCCCATGATGCGAGATTGGAGAGCCAAGCGGTCGGATCGTTCCCTTGTGGAGCAAATCCTCGGAGAGACTGATAGACCGCTTTTAGATTGCTACTTCCCTCAATGTCCACGGGATCGAATCCAATATCGATGTCACGGATATCGGAAAGACGTCGCATCACGCGACCGATTTCGCCCGGGTCTTCGATACGGACCCCATCACGTCTGATCTCGATTTTGTTTGCTGCGGCAAGCGTGATCAGAAGCGCCGCCAGTGCCTCGCGTGGCGTCCCGAGATATTTCCCCCGTCGACCAGCGATTTCTTCGAGGACAGTCTCTCCACTCACTAATTCCTCTCCAGCGTAATCGTTGAGGAACTCTTCAGCCCACCCGTCACTAATCTCTCTCGGAACTGTCTTGACCCCGAGCATTTCTGCGTCGTCGCTTGAGAACGGCCACGTACCATTCCCGTTGAAGAACTCGAAGAGGGTCCGAGCGTCGTCAACCTCCTGCAGCCGTGTATCGAGTGTTTTCCTGTTCTCGAATTTCTCTCTGACAGCATCAGCGAGCACACTATCGATGTTGCTTAGATACGTCCCTCGCGTCGTGTTATGGTCCGGCGTATAGAGCTTCGCGCCATAGAGGAGTTCCTCGATCTCGTCTTCGACGGTCTCCTCCTCCTGTTGTTGCTCGATACGGAGTTCTGCGCTAGCCCCCGGCTCCAATAACTTATCCAACGCAATCAGATGCCGAATACTCTCGCGAAGGCCCTCTGAAAGCTCAATAACGATAAGGACATCTTCAACGCCTTGGTCACCAACGTTCGCCTCCTGCCATCTTGTTCGTGACTCTTCTATTGTATCCGGGTCAGCCGCTAGTACCCTGGCAACTACACCATCGAAACGAGGTTCCGGTGAGGAGTCGACTTGGTCTAATACAGTGTAGCGGAACGTATACGGGGCGTCGGAGATCCCATCGATATTCCGCGTTCGGAGTGAATCATCCGCTGTCAACCGACCACGATCCGCCTCCCGAAGAAGGTCCTCAATATTGTACCGAACTTGATGTTGAGGAAGCCCTGCTGCCTCCCGGTGAATCTGATCCCAGAACTCGACAATCTCCTTCGACAGGATTCTATACGTCTGCGGTTGGACACTCTCGTCGGTTCGAACGAAGTTGTCCTCCATCAGCGCTTTGAGGGCTTCCTCAACATCGCTTTCGAGCTGATCGATGTCAGTATCTACTGAGCTAACCAGCAGCCGTGTGATGTTCTCCTTCGTTGTTGGGACGGCGTCGACCTGGCCAAGGAGATAGAGAACTTTCGCGACACTCACCCCCATCTCGTCAGTCGTGTTCTCGACTTTCTGGATCTGGTCCTTTGCCCACCCCGGAATGTCCGTTGTTTCGCGCTCAATCAAGTCATAGATTTCATCCCACGCAACGACCGCTCCAGGCTCTTTCTGGGACCAATCAAAGCTGGTGAAGAGAGAACGAACGAGAATCAGCAGCGCTCGTCCCTGAACATACTCTCTGTCCACTTCCAAGTCTTCTTTCTTGAGACTCTGCATGACCTCGCGGAGCAACCAGAGGTCGTGTTCACGGAAGGGATACGCCTCTACGGGCTCTCCGACGTCGGTGTATTCTGAAGCGTCGGCAAGTTCTAACTCGAAGTCAGGAGCCCGTTCGAGCAGGTCGTGTACCGTGTTCGCCCCGGAATCTGACTTTCGGAGCCACCGCTTTCTGACTATGATCTCTGTATCGGCACCCCGGAGCGGAATTTCGTTCGTGTACCACGCCTCAGGATCGACCTCTCCCATGAAATCCTGCTGCATGTCCCGCAGCGACCACTGTCCTGTTCCCAAAATTGGGGGGTTAATGTCGGCGATGAGTGTGTCGACCGTCTCCAGAAACTCTCGATAGCGGTGTTGCTGGTCACCGACGTAAATGGCGACTTCGTCGAGCCCGATGAGGAACTCGTACGTTTCGCCTGATTCCTGTAAGTAGCGCTTCGTTCGGTCCAGCCGTTCTACGAGTTCATCGGGTGTGAACGCCTCAGTACTGATCCGTCCCGTGGCTTGCTCGATTGATTCCCTGACGCCATCTTTTGTTGCATAAGGCGTGCCGTCAGTCTCGTCCATCTCGGGAAGTGCTTCATAGAGCCATGGGCGGAGCGCAGGCTTGTCTTGTGCTGCCTCCTGTATCGACATTCCATCGTATTCTACAGAGCATACGGCTTCCCAGAGCCCATGCTCGATCTCTAAGGTCCACGCCCACTCGAGTAACCAGAGTGGGTCAGTCGGGTAGTTGAGCTGATTCCCCAGCTCCTCGTAGATCAGGAGCGAGAGCGTTGAGTCACGAACCTTGTCCCGGTCGAGGAGGTTCATGAACAGGGGGACCAGGTGATCGATGTGGGACGAATTGAGTCGATCTCTAAATTCCTTGAACCCAGAGAATTGGCTCGACAGCTTCGGAGCGACCGTTTCGAGCCCCTCGATCTCGCCGGTCGCGATTCCGATCAGCTTCAGAAGGTGCGTTTTCCCGGATCCGAAGGTGGCATGGACATACCGGAAGCGTGGCTGTGATCCTGTACTGTTGACGACTTCTCCAAGTTCTGTGAGTACCTTTCGAGCGCTATCAGTCTCGTAGAACTCGTCGATGTCGCGTTCGGCTTGGCCGACTTCGTTGACTTTCTGTACTTCTTCGAGTTCTCGCGTCGGCGAGCGAGCAAACAGTGATTCAAGTGTCGTATCAGTCATCGAGATACACCTCAGTGATTTTCTCGTCAATTCGATGGGTCGGGTAGTAGTGGCGTGCGTCCTCGTTGAAGAAGCTCAATTTCCCTCCTCTAATCGAACCAGGGAACGGGATTCCGATTGTAGTATTCACGTTTCGGCGGTCCATCTCATCGAGCAACTCTGATGCGCGGGTGAACGGATAGAGGCTTCCGAGGTTCACCAGCAGAAGGATATGCTGCTGCGCATTCTCGCCTTTGAGTTGTCCTTCGACGAGTTTCTCGATGAGTTCGTCAGCCAGACTCGTCTCGAGCGTCTCCGTTACTGCGTTCGTGGTGGTCCGCTCAAGAGGCCCGAGATCGAGTGTGGTTTCGAAAACACGCGTCTCGGGCATCAGGTGATCGAGCCGAACACACTCGACTGTGAGTTCGTTGCCGGCCTGGTTCTCGATACCAGCCCAGTTCGTCAGTGTATCTGGTGTTTCGGGGTCTGCCCACTGAACCAACCGTTCCGTCACTCGGTGTTCAACAGATGGTTCGACTGGCACCATGACGAAGGGATTTCGAATTCCCCGCCGTTCGCCACTTGCAAAGTCGACCAATTCCTCGGTGAATCTCTTGAGCGGGTTTCGCGTCGACGTCATTTGATAATCACACCTCCATTGATCTGTTCGATCGTCGGCTTCCTCGACTTCACGAGACGCTCAAATTGGCCCTTGAGTGCAGATTCATCGCCGAATAGCACACCTACGCCTTCGATTTCCTCGGGTTGAGTCCCACCGACCAACTGCTCTACAGTCTCGTACTTTTCTCGATACGTGTCGACTCGGTCCTCAGTGAGGCTGTCCCAATCCGTCGTTGAGGATACCGTCCCGAGCGCTCGTTTCAATGTACGCTCGTCGTGAGTTCCTGGTTCCCGGTTTGTTAACGCACTAATACAGACTTGGATGCTTTCGTGGGTATCTCTGAAGTGCCGAAGTGGGCGGAGATATCCGGACTGGAATCCATCGTGAACGCTGTGCTCAGGGAGCTGTAGGGGCGGGATCAGCCATTGGTGTCCCTCGAGTTCCGTCACTAGTGATTTCGCGTTGGTTTCAGCCACTTGAGCCGACCAATCCTCTTCAAGCGCTGAGATTGCGGTCAACCGGGCATCCAGTGACTGATCGAAGGACTGCCAGCCCTCCTGCGTCCACCACTCCCGACCAGACTCGTTTTCGAGCTGTTGGCTTAGCTGGTCCAGTGCGTCGTAGAACGATTGGCTAAGCCAGTCAATCTCCAGCTCTCTGAACCGCAGTAGCCCGTCGAGTTGTAACAGGTAGGATTCTCTGGAGTCCCATCGATCCTCAACCGCAGTCAACCACTCTTCGTCACTCGCCACTTGATCGATTATCTCTTCCCAGTCCGTATCGTCAGCAGCGATTGCGTCGGCGCGAGATTCTGCGCTATCCGCCAGTTCAGAGAGCGCATTGCTGAATGACGCAACCAGAGAGACGAGTGCATCGCTCTCTAATTCCGTCTCTGTACTGACTTCTGTCGTCTCTGCAAGCGTGCGCGCTTGCCTCTTGACCGACTCGTTCAACTCTTCGAGGGCGACGATTCCCTCGTCGACCGTTTGAATCGGATCGATGATTCCAGCATCGATGAACTGTTCCTTGAGAGACGTCGACGACGCTGCCGTACGCAGCTTGATCTCCATCTGCTGAGAGAGCGTCAGCAGTTCATCCGCGGAGAGAGCCTCTCCGTCCTCTGCGACGGGACGGAACTCTCCCGCGCGACACAGTCCCCACAGGACCGCCGTTACTGCCGGTTTGACCTCTCCGTAGAACGGCGTCTCCTCGGTGATGTTTTCGAAGAGCGCTGGCAGACCCATCTCGTTATCATGGTCGACCAGCGTTCGACCGACGGCGCCTCGAATCTCTTTCGCAATCGTCCCCATCGTGGACACCTCCGCATCTGGCGTTGGAACATCGATTTTCTGTGCCCACTCCGGGTACTCCTCGTCGTCATTGAGTCGCTTTAGCTCCGAGAGGTAGCTCTGGTCCACCTCGAGCATGATGGGATGGAAGAACGAGGGGTAGGCACGGTTGATGCATTCTTTGACCGCAGACTCGAGACCACGTGGTTCCTGAGATTCAACCTTGTACGAGCCATCTTTGAGCGCGCTCGCGAGCTTACTTTTCACCCTGTCCGCTGCATCGTCGACGTCGCGGGCTATCGTATCGGGTGTTTCCGTCTCGGCCGTCGCTTCGTGGAACGACCACCACTCGATGAGCTGGCTTCGGAGATCATCTAACCCATCCTCCTTGACCGACCAGTAGATCGTTCCCTCGTTGACTTTCTTCGAGTCGACATCAGGTCGCACACCCCGGATAACCACAGTGGCTTCGAGGGCACCCTCGTGTTCGTCCGCCCCATCTAGTGGTTGTCCATCGATGGAGAAGTTGTATGAGATGGGGTAGTTGTCGCCGTCCCCACCGTAGGGAACCGACGTTGGGAGATTCACACGAGGGCTGATGTCCGCCCAGAGTTCATTGTCGAAAGCGGTGATAATCTCGTCCCAATCTGGGTTCTTGTGGTTCTTGCGTGCCTCTTCGATGATCTCTCGTTCCTCTCGATCCGTGATTCGAAGGAGAGGACCGTCCTCAGCAGTGTTCGGCCTGATGTACTTGTCGAGGTTCTCCAGTGAATTCTGGACCTGGTTTCGGACGGTCGTCCGCGGCTGCCCGTTAAGGTCGTCCATCACCGCCACCGCGATGTTGGCGTCGTTCTGTGGGACTGAGTCGGGCACGTACGAGAGGAGCAAGACCGCTTTTGCGACCTTGAGATCGAAGTCAGTCGTGTCTTCGTCGGCTTCGATCTCCTCCAGGACCTCAATCTCGTTGGGGATGATGTCCTCGAGCTCGTACCGAATCAGGTCATAGAAATCGACAAGGCTGATGAGGGACAGCTCGTCTTTGCTTTCGTCGCGCATCCATCGGTCTCGGAGTCCGGCAACGATGGCGAGAATCGCTCTCGCTGTCCCAGAGAAGATCGACTTCGTCGAGTCGGCCAACTCGTTCCGAAGGTTCGAGAGTATCTCCAAAAAGAGCGCCGGCTGGTAGGGCAGGAGCGGATAGAACTGTACGAACTCCTTTTCTTTGACTCGATTGAGAGGTGGCTCCGTATTCTGCCCGACCTCTGAGTAGACGAACGTAGATGTTGGATGTACCCGCGCCGTCAGTGCTTCTGACTCAACCCAGTCTGTTCCTTCTTCGGTCTTCTCGAGGAGGCGACGCTGAACGATTTCCCCGACGTGATGACTTGGCAGGTGGTACTGGTGGGGGAACCGGTCTTTGAGAATCCCGAAGTCGAGTTGCTTCGCAGCAAGTCCTGGTCGGACGTCCTCGATTTGGGACTGTGCCGTCGCGACCATCTGGATGTTCCCCTCGCCGATCGTATCGATACTCTCCGCGAGCGCGTTGAGTTCCGAGAGACGCTGGTAGTCCCCACCAATGAAGAGTGTCACTTCGTCGACGAGGAGGACGATCTTTACCGGCTTCTCAGACTCTGCCTCGAGGTCTTGCCGATACGACTCGACGGCTTCGACAGCCATCCGCTGCCCGATATCCTGGCGTTGGATGTCCGCCAACCCATCTGCAGTTCCTGTCTCTCGTTCGACGAGCTCCTCTAGGACGAGATCAGAGAGGGTTCGGTACTGTTGGACGTCGTCCCACGAGTACTGATCCGCGTTGGGAACGCCTTCGTCTCTGAGGACCTCTTTCGTGAGTTCGTCACGCTGATCCCACGTTCCCTGATTCTGGTACCA